>JBATWJ010000316.1:0-13178 GCA_049672545.1 Burkholderiaceae bacterium | reverse complement strand
GCATGTACCGCAGCGCACTGGCGTGGCAGGTGACCTGTTTCATGGGGCTGCAGTCGGCGCTGGCCTATTGCGTGTTCGGCTGGCTGCCGACGATCCTGATCGACCGCGGCATGGTGCCGCTGACGGCCGGGCTGGCGCTGTCGCTGTCGATCGGCATGCAGCTGATCACCTCGCTGGCCGGGCCGTGGCTGGCGATGCGCGGGTCGGACCAGCGCGCCGCCATCGTGCTGGTGCTGCTTTTGACCGTCGCCGGCCTGCTCGGCTGCGTCTATGCGCCGCTGTCCAGCGTCTGGCTGTGGACCGTGCTGCTCGGGCTGGGGCAGGGCGGCACCTTCAGCATCGGCCTGACGTTGATCGTGCTGCGCGCGCCGAATCCGCAAACCACCGCCTCGCTGTCCGGCATGGCGCAGGGCTTCGGCTACGTGCTGGCGGCGTTCGGGCCGCTCCTGGTCGGCATCCTGCACGACGCCACCGGCAACTGGCATGGCGCGGCACTGCTGTTCGTCGCGATTTCGGCCGGCGCGCTGGCGGCGGGCTGGGGCGCGGGGCGCAACCTGCATGTGCAGGCGCGGGTCGAGCGGCTGGACTGAGGTTGCGACCCGCGCTTGCGTGTTGATTACTCTATTAAGAAGGAGTATGCATCGTTCCCGAAGTTTTTATGCGCGGGATAGAGGGTGTTGCAAGGGAGTATGTGGTTTTTCCGGGCGCCGCAGAAGCGCTTGCGCCAGCCATGAAAAAACCCGCGGTGCGCCGGCGCCGTGGGTCGTGACCAGGCGGCCGGCTGATGCCGGCCGGCAGGGAAGGCTTACTTGCCCGGATCCTTCATGTCCGGGAATTTGTCGAACTCGACGTTGTACAGCTCGCCGTTGACCTTTTCTACCTTGCGCACGTAGACGGTCTGGATCACGTCGCGGGTCTGCGGGTCGATCGAGATCGGGCCGCGCGGGCTGTCGATCTTCATGCCCTTCAGCACTGCCATCGCGCGGTCGCCGTCGACCTTGCCGTTCAGCTTCTTGACCACGTCGTAGATCGCGCCGATGCCGTCATAGGCGGCGACCGCCATGAAATTCGGCCGCCCGCCGTTCGGATTGGCATCGGCGAAGGCTTTCAGGAACTTGGCGTTTTCCGGCGACTTGTGGTCGGCCGAGTAGTGGAAGGTGGTGATCACGCCGAGGATCGGATCGCCCATCGAATTCAGCACGTGGTCGTCGGTCAGGTCGCCGGTGGCGATCACCTTGATGCCGGCTTCGGCCAGGCCGCGCTCGCGGTAGCTCTTCATGAAGGCGATGCCCTGTTCGCCGGCCGGCACGAACACGAACACCGCGTCCGGCTTGGCATCCTTGATGCGCTGGATGTAGGGAGCGAATTCCGGGTTCTTCAGCGGCACCCGGATCGACTCGGTCACTTCGCCGCCGCCGCCGATGAAGTTGGTCTTGAACGCGGTTTCGGCGTCGATGCCGGGGCCGTAGTCGGCCACCAGCGTGACCGCCTTCTTGATGCCGTTCTTGACCGCCCAGGTACCCATCGGCGCCGAGATCTGCGGCAACGTCATCGACACGCGCGCGATGTAGTTGGACTTGGTGGTGATGACCGAGGTGGCGGCGTTCATGATGATCATCGGCTTTTTCGCCTGTTCGGCCACCGGCGCCACCGCCAGCGCTTCCGGCGTCAGGCCGAAGCCGGCCAGGAAGTCCACTTTGTCGCGCACCACCAGTTCCTGCGCCAGCCGCTTGGCCACTTCCGGCACCGGGCCGGTGGTGTCCTTCATGATGATTTCGATTTTTTTGCCTGCCACCTTGTCGCCGTGCAGCTTCATGTAAGCCTTGATGCCGGCGTCCATCTGCTTGCCGTAGTCGGCGAAGGGGCCGGAAAACGGCGCGATCAGGCCGACCTTGATCGTGTCCTGCGCGTGGACGGCGCCGGCCGCCAGCGCCAGCATGCCGGCGGCCGCCAGCGTCTGTAGCGTTCTGCTGAGTTTCATGTTTGTCTCCCGTTGTGAATCGATACGGCTGCCGCCGTGAGTTGATGACGCGCCCGCGCCCGGGCTTTTCCAAAGTATAACGATCCACCATGGCAACGGTCGCAATCGCGGCGCGATTCTTGACAGTGCTTGGCGAAGATCATAGTATCCAATCACTGTGCGGTAGGCAACTATATGTGCGTTTATCGCACAAATAACAAGAATTTCAAGATTCATTCGAGACGAGGAGCGGCAGCATGCGTACCCAGGTTGGCATCGTCGGAGCAGGTCCCGCAGGCTTGCTGTTGTCGCATCTGCTGCATCTGCAGGGGATCGAGTCGATCGTGCTGGAGCGGCACACCCGCGACTACGTCGAGCAGCGCGTGCGCGCCGGCGTTCTGGAACAGGGCAGCGTCGACCTGCTGAACCAGGCCGGGCTGGGGGCGCGCATGCAGCAGCAGGGGTTGGTGCACGAAGGCATCGACCTGCTGTTCGGCGGCAGCCGGCACCGGATCGACTTTCGCGCGCTGACCGGCAAGGCGGTGACCGTCTACGGCCAGCAGGAAGTGGTGAAGGATACGATCGCCGCGCGCCTGGCCGCCGGCGGCCGGATCCTGTTCGAGGTCGAGGACGTCAGCCTGCACGGCTTCGACGGCAGCCCCGGTGAACAGCCGTCGATCCGCTTCCGCCACAACGATAGCGCACAGCAGATCGAGTGCGACTACATCGCCGGCTGCGACGGCTTTCATGGCGTGTCGCGCACGGCGATCCCGGACGGCGTGATCCGCCACTTCGAGCGCGTCTATCCGTTCGCCTGGCTCGGCATCCTGGCCGAGGCGGCGCCGGCCGCCGACGAACTGATCTATGCGCAGAACGAGCGCGGCTTCGCGCTGTTCTCGATGCGCTCACCGCAGATCACGCGGCTGTATCTGCAGTGCGAGCCGGACGAAGATTTGAGCCAGTGGTCGGACGACCGCATCTGGAGCGAACTGCATGCGCGGCTGGAAACCACTGACGGCTGGAAGCTGAACGAAGGGCCGATCCTGCAGAAGGGCGTGACGCCGATGCGCAGCTTCGTCGCCGAGCCGATGCAGTACGGCCGGCTGTTCCTGGCCGGCGATGCCGCCCATATCGTGCCGCCGACCGGCGCCAAGGGCATGAACGCGGCGCTGGCCGACGTGCAGGTGCTGGCGCGCGCATTCTCCGCGCGCTACCGGCAGGACAGCGGCGACTTGCTGCAGCAGTATTCGGCGACCTGCCTGCACCATATCTGGCGCAAGGAGCATTTCTCGTGGTGGATGACGTCGATGCTGCACCGCTTCCACAGCGAATCCGAGTTCCAGTATCGGATGCAGCGTTCCGAACTCGATTACGTCGTCGGCTCGCGCGCCGCCGCCACCGCGCTGGCGGAAAACTACGTCGGCCTGCCGCTGGCCTAGCTGCGTGCGACCGGCACTTCCAGCTGATGCTCGTGCAGCAGCTGCATGAAGTCGTCGGCCGGGATCGCCTTGCTGAAGTGGAAGCCCTGGTAGATGTTGCAGCCGAACTTCTGCAGCGTCTGCAATTGCAGACCGGTTTCCACGCCTTCGGCGATCGCTTCCAGCCCCAGCGTGTGGGCCATCGCGATGATCGCCTGCACGATGGCGGAATCGTTCGGCCCCTGCGGGATGTCGCTGATGAACGAGCGGTCGATCTTGACGCTGTTGACCGGGAAGCGCTTCAGGTAGGCCAACGACGAATAACCGGTGCCGAAATCGTCGATTGACAGCGTGCAGCCGAGACCGCGCAAGCCCTTCATCACCTCGGTTGCCTGCTCGCGGTTGTGCATGATCATGCTTTCGGTGATTTCGAACTCGATCGATGACGGCGACACGCCGTGCGCGGCGACCGTCGCGCGCAACTGGTCCAGCAGGCTAGGCTGGCTGAACTGCGCCGCCGACAGGTTGATCGCCACGCGGCCGAACGGCCGGCCGGCGCGCTCGAAGACGGCGATGTCGCGGCAGGCCAGGTCCAGCACCAGCATGCCGAGCTGGCCGATCAGGCCGGCTTCCTCGGCCAGCGGAATGAATTCGCCCGGGAACAGCAGGCCGCGCTGCGGGTGGTGCCAGCGCACCAGCGCCTCGGCGCCGACGATGCGGCCGCTGTCGACGTCGACCTTGGGCTGGTAGTGCATGACGAATTCGCGCTGTTCGATCGCATGCCGCAGGCGCGCCTCCAGCGCCGCCCGCTCGACGGTGTGGATGTTCATTTCCGCCGAATAGAACTGGTAGTTGTCGCGCCCGGTGGTCTTGGCGCGGTACATCGCGATGTCGGCGTTCTTCAACAACGACTGGGTGTTGGCGCCGTCGTCCGGGTAGATCGCGATGCCGATGCTGACCGACAGCCGGTATTCGTCGTCGCCGAGCTTGAACGGCGCCGCCGCCGCCGCCAGCAACCGCTCGGCGATCTCGCCCAGCTTGCGCGGGTCGCGGTAGTCTTCGACCAGCGCGAGGAATTCGTCGCCGCCGACGCGCGCGATGGTGTCCTGCTCGCGCAACGCCTGCCGCATGCGGCAGGCGGTATCGCGCAGCACCAGGTCGCCGGTTTCATGGCCGAAGGTGTCGTTGATGTTCTTGAAGCGGTCGAGGTCGAGGAACAGCACCGCCAGCCGGCTGTCCTGCCGCTCGGCGTGGGCCAGCGCCTTGTCCAGATGCTGGATGAACAGGAAGCGGTTCGGCAGTCCGGTCAGTTCGTCGTAGTGCGCCAGGTGCAGGATGCGCTCCTCGGCACGCCGGCTTTCGATGGCGATACCGGCCAGGTCGGTACTGATGCCGACCAGCTGCATGTCGTCGATGTCCGGCTGCTGGTGTTCGACGTAGAGCAGCGACAGCGCGCCGAGAATCTGCCCGCGCCGGCCCATGATCGGCCACGACGCCGACGAGGCGAATTCGAGCGGGCCGGTATAGTCCTTCAGCTTGTGCATCGCGGCGCTGGCGGCCATGTCCTCCACCACCACCGGGCAACGGCTCAGTACCGCCTCGCCGCAGCAGCCGATGTCCGGGGCGACCGGCATGCCGGCCAGCTTTGCCACCTGCGCCGGCAGCGACGGTCCGATCGCGTAGGAAAAATGGGTTTCGTCCGGGTGCAGCAGCAGGATCACACAGCGGCAGTGCGCGGCATGCTGCTCGACGAAATGCGCGATCGCGGTCAGGATGCCGTCCAGCTCGTTGCCGGCGGCGATTTCATGCAGCACGTTGTTCTGGCCGTCCTGCAGCGCCTGCGCGCGCTTGCGGATGCTGATGTCGTGGAAGATGCCGAGCACCATCGGTTCGCCGTTGATCGCGGCGCGGCTCAGGGTGACGTCGTTGTGGCACAGCTTGCCATGCCGCAGCGTGCTCCATTCGAAGCGTTGCGGCATGCCGTCCAGCGTGGCACGGATGTAGGCTTGCCGGCCTTCCTCGGTGCGGCTTTCCTGCGGCTGGCTGGCGGGCGAGAAAGCGCCGACCTTCCTGCCGATCACCGCGTCCCGGTCGGCGACGCCGAACAGGTCGGCCGCGGCCTGGTTGCAGTCGACGTAGACGCCGTGCCGGTTCCACAGCAGGATTGCGTCCTTGGCCCCTTCGAACAGGATCCGGTAGCGGCCCTCGCTGGCGGCCAGCTGGCTGGTGGAGACGTGCAGGCGGCGGATGTGGATCGCCAGCAGCAGCGCCAGTACCAGCAGGCAGGCGCCGGCGACGGTGGCGAACACGATACGTTGCGTGGTGCGGCTGCGCCATGGCGCCAGCACTTCGTCCAGGTCGCGCGCATACACCGAGGTCGCCGGGAAGTCGCTGAACTTGTGGTAAGTGAACAGGTGCGGACTCGGCGTCCGGTCGAGGCCGAAGGTGTCGATGAACGAACCCTCGCGCGCGCCGATACGGATGCGCTGGCCGACGGTGGTGGCGGCGACGTTGCGGTCGACCAGGCGCTCGTCGAACGGCGAGCGTGCCAGCACGAAGCCGTCGTTGGAATACAGCGACACGATCGCCTGGTTGTCCTTGGCGATGCGCCGGTAGAACTCCTCGAAGTACGACACCCGGATGTAGGCGGCGACCATGCCGATGCGCTGCCCGCCGGCGTCGTACAGGTTGCGTGCCAGCGGTACGATCCACTGGCCGTCGTAGCGGCTCTTGACCGGGTGGCCGATCAGGGTTTCGGGGCGCTGCGGCTGCTGGCGCAGCTGGCGCACGTACTCGCGGTCGCTGACGTCGACCGGCGCGGTCGCCTGCGCGAACGAGGTGATCTGGCTGACGCCCTCGGTGTCGAGGTAGCGGATCGACTGCAGATAGGCGGTGTCGCGCTGTTCGCGCAGCAGGATCTGCCGCAGCCGGCCGGGCTGCGCGAACAGATCGCCGCCGCCGACCTGGATGGCGTTGACGACCGCGTCGATCGCGCGGTCGGCGCCGTGCAGGATCTGGCTCGCGTGTTCTTCCAGTCCACGCACCGCCACCAGTGCATTGGCCTTTTCCGATTCGATCGACAGCCGCCGGTCCTGTTCGCTCGACCACCAGGTCTGGCCGATGATGACAGCGACGATCAGGCCGACGAAAAACAGCAGGGCGGGAAGGGTGCGGGCGGCGCGGGCGTTGATGTCGTTGACTGGCATGCAGGCGTTTCCTTGGTGCGTCGGGCCGGCTGCGCGGTTGGCGCGCGAAGCGGATCGTCCCCGGATGATGCCATGCCCCGCAGGCGATACCGTTGTATATCGGCAACCGGCGGCGATACTGAAGGATCGGCAGGCATTTTTCTGCCTTCGGCCGAATTGCCGGGCGGCGCCGCTTCGTTTGTTGATCGGCGTCAAGTGCGGGCGCGGACAATTTTTGTATTTTTGTAATCGTACCGGGTCGCTGGCCAGTGCAGGCAGGACCGCGGCAGGAAGGGAACGGTGCAAAAAAACGGGGCGGAAGCATGAAAAACCGCCGCTTGCCCCGACTTTTTTACGTTCTTGGAAAGCCGACCGGTATATAATGGCGCGATCGTTGGGTTCGAGGTAGTGGTGCAGTATCAGTCTGTCATTCCTTCTTGGTTCACACGATCTCACGGGCGCAAGCCCCATATAACTGAAATAGGAATAGTAATGGCAACTGGTATCGTTAAATGGTTCAATGATTCGAAGGGCTTCGGCTTCATCACCCCGGACGAAGGCGGTGAAGACCTGTTCGCGCACTTTTCGGCTATCCAGTCCAGCGGCTTCAAGTCGCTGCAGGAAAACCAGCGCGTCTCCTTCGATGTGACCACTGGCCCGAAGGGCAAGCAAGCGTCGAACATTCAACCGCTGTAAGCTCGTCCCCATCCCGAAAATCCCCGCCAAGGCGGGGATTTTTTTCGTCTGTCATCCGCGGCATGCGGCGACGGATTGGCAGAATGTTGGGAGTATGCTGAAAAAGAAGCTCATCTCGGAAGAGTGGCAAGGATTTTTAAATGTACTGCCGGCAGTATAATTAGTCGGCGGTATGCCGCCAGTAATCCGGCCGGCCATAGGCGCGGCGCAGGAAATCGACGAAGGCGCGGATCCGCAGCGGCAGGTAGCGCCGCTGCGCGAACACCGCGTAGATATCGTTGCCGGGCGCGGCGAATTCGTCCAGCACCGTCACCAGGCGGCCTGACTCGATCGCGGCGCCCACTTCCCACATCGAGCGCCACGCCAGGCCCTTGCCGGCCAGCGCCCAGTCGTGCAGCACTTCGCCGTCGTTGCATTCCATGTTGCCGGCCACCTTCAGCGTCACGTTCTTGCCGTTCTGGCGGAAGGTCCAGCCGCGCTGGCTGCCCTCGCTGCCGATCGCCAGGCAATTGTGGCGCGCCAGGTCGTCCAGCGACGCCGGTATTCCGTGCCGCCGCAGATAGTCGGGCGCCGCCACCACCACCCGCTTGTTGTCGGCCAGCTTGACGCCGATCATGCTGGAATCGGTCAACGCCGCGATGCGGATCGCGACGTCGACCCCCTCGCCGAGCAGGTCGACCACGCGGTCGTTCAGATTCAGCGTCAGCGTCACGTCGCGGTGTTCGGCCAGGAACGACGGCACCAGCGGCGCCACGTGCCGGCGCCCGAACCCGGCCGGCGCCGATACCGACAGGTGGCCGCTGGCCTTGACGCTGCGCTCCGACACCGCCGCCTCGGCGTTTTCCAGATCGGCCAGGATGCGCTGGCAATCTTCGAGGAAGGCCGTGCCTTCGTTGGTCAGCATCAGCTTGCGCGTGGTGCGCTGCAAAAGCTTGACGCCGAGCCGGGTTTCCAGCGCGTCCAGCCGGCGCCCGATCACCGCCGGCGCCACACCCTCGGCGCGGGCGGAGGCCGACAAGCTGCCCTTGGTGGCGACGTCGACGAAGGTGGCAAGCTGCTTGAAGTGGCTCATGACGCAGGGAACTGGATTCACTTGTGACTTATTCGTAAAGAACAAGTGAGTTTTAGGTTGATTTGGTGTAGCGAATATTACATATACTAACTCGCATACGACTAGCAAACCTTTCCATCCATTCACGGCCGGCATTTGACGATGACGATACAAGCGATTGCCTTCGACGCCTACGGCACCCTGTTCGACGTCCACTCGATCACGGCGCTGGCGGATCGGCTCTATCCGGGCCAGGGCGCGGCGCTGTCGACGCTGTGGCGCGCCAAGCAGATCGAATACAGCCAGTTGCGCACGCTGTGCGCGATGTACAAGCCGTTCTGGGAAGTGACGCAGGACGCGCTGGTGTTCGCCTGCCGCCGGCTCGGGCTCGATCTGTCGGTCGAGGCGACCAACGCCCTGATGGGACAGTACGCGAAGCTGCCGGCGTTTCCCGAGGCGGCGCCGGTGCTCAAGCAATTGCGCGCGCGCGGCATGAAGACCGCGATCCTGTCGAACGGCAATCCGCAGATGCTGGAGGCGGCAGTGAAGGCGGCCGGGCTGGAAGACTGCTTCCATCACATCCTGTCGGTCGATGCGGTGAAGAAATTCAAGACTGCGCCGGAAGCCTATCAATTGGCGCCGGACGTGTTCGGGTTGTCGGCCAAAAACATCCTGTTCGTCTCCGGCAACGGCTGGGACGTGTGCGGCGCCGCCTGGTTCGGCTACACCACGTTCTGGGTCAACCGCGCCGGCCTGCCGTTCGAGGAACTCGGCGTGACGCCGCACGGCAGCAGCGCCGATCTGAGCGGCGTGCTCGACTTCGTGCGCGCGGAGGCGGCATGAGCGCGTGGCAGATCGTGCTGGTGGCGGCGGCCGGCTTCATGGCCGGCGCGATGAATTCGATGGCCGGCGGCGGCACCTTCTTTTCGTTTCCGGCGATGCTGGCGGCCGGCGTGCCGCCGGTTGCGGCCAATGCCAGCAACTCGGTGGCGCTGTGGCCGGCCAGCCTGTCCGGCGCCTGGGCCTACCGGCGCGAACTGGCACGGTACAAGCGCTATCTGATCCCTATGGGGATCACGTCGCTGATCGGCGGCATCGGCGGCGGACTGTTGCTGCTGTCGACCCGGGACGCCACTTTTTCGTTGTTGATCCCTTGGCTGTTGCTGTTCGCCACCGTGCTGTTCGCGTTTTCCGGCCAGCTGTCGCGCTGGCTGCGCGGGCAGGAAGGCGGCACGCCCGGCGCCGGTCCGCTGGCGCTGGCCGGGCACTTGCTGGTGTCGATCTATGGCGGCTTTTTCGGTGCCGGCATGGGCATATTGATGATCGCCAGCCTGGCGATGGCCGGCCATGACGACGTGCACGAGATCAATGCGATCAAGAACCTGCTGTCGGCGGTGATCTATAGCGTGACCATCACCACCTTCGTCATCGCCGGCGCCGTCAGCTGGCCGTTCACGCTGGTGATGATGGCCACCGCCACCATCGGCGGCTACGCCGGCGCCGCTGCCGCGCGCAAGATTCCGGCGCTCTGGATGCGCCGCTTCATCATCACGGTCGGCGTGATCCTCACCGTGTTCTATTTCTACAAGACGCTGTAATCCTTTTTCACTTTCACGTTAGGGAACCCAGACATGACTGCACGCACCACCTGCCACGGACTCCAAGTCGCCAACAACCTCCATCGCTTCGTCGAGGACAAGGTCCTGCCGGGCATCGGCATCGACAGCGCCGCGTTCTGGACGGGCTTCGACGCCATCGTCCACGAACTGGCGCCGAAGAACGCCGCGCTGCTGGCCGAGCGCGACCGCCTGCAGCAGGAAATCGACCAGTGGCACAAGGCCAATCCCGGCCCGGTGCGCGACAAGGCCGCTTACCGCAACTTCCTGGAATCGATCGGCTACCTGGCGCCGCAGCCGCAGGACGTGACGGTCACGACGCAGAACGTCGACGCCGAACTGGCGCTACAGGCCGGCCCGCAGCTGGTGGTGCCGATCCTGAACGCCCGCTATGCGCTGAACGCCGCCAATGCGCGCTGGGGATCGCTGTACGACGCGCTGTACGGCACCGACGCGATCGGCGAAGAAGGCGGCGCAGAAAAAGGCAAGGGCTACAACCCCGTGCGCGGCGCCAAGGTGATCGAATTCGCTCGCAACTTCCTCGACCAGATCGCGCCGCTGGCCCAGGGTTCGCACCGCGACGCCACCGCCTACACGGTGGACGGCGGCAAGCTGGCGGTGAAGCTGAAGGACGGCGGCACGGCCGGCCTCGCGGACGAACAGAAATTCGTCGGCTACCAGGGCGACGCCACGGCGCCGTCGTCAGTGCTGCTGCAGAACAACGGCCTGCACGTCGACGTCCGCATCGACCGCAACACGCCGATCGGTAAGAGCGACGCCGCCGGCGTCGCCGACCTGGTGATCGAGGCGGCGCTGTCGACCATCCTCGACCTGGAAGATTCGATCGCCGCAGTGGACGCCGACGACAAGGTGCTGGCCTATGCCAACTGGCTCGGCATCCTGGAAGGCACGCTGACCGAAAGCGTGACCAAGGGCGGCAAGACCTTCGAGCGCACGCTGAACCGTGACCGCCAGTACAGCGCCGGCGTCGGCGCCACCGATGCCAAGGACGGCGTGGTGACGCTGCACGGCCGCTCGCTCTTGTTCCTGCGCAACGTCGGCCACCTGATGACCAACCCGGCGGTGCTGTACGACGGCGGCAAGGAAATCCCGGAAGGCATCCTCGACGCGGTGGTGACCACCGCGATCGCGCTGCGCGACCTGAACCGCAAGAGCCCGGAATTCCGCAACTCGCGCACCGGCTCGGTCTACATCGTCAAGCCGAAGATGCACGGTCCGGCCGAAGTGGCGTTCGCCAGCGAACTGTTCGGCCGCGTCGAGCAATTGCTCGGCCTGCCGGCCAACACCGTCAAGCTCGGCATCATGGACGAGGAGCGCCGCACCAGCGTCAACCTGAAGGCCTGTATCAAGGAAGCGGCGGCGCGCGTTGCCTTCATCAATACCGGCTTTCTGGACCGTACCGGCGACGAGATGCATACCGACATGTATGCCGGTCCGATGGTGCGGAAAGGCGAGATGAAGAGCAGCACCTGGCTCTCCTCGTACGAGCGCAGCAACGTGCTGACCGGCCTGTCCTGCGGCCTGCGCGGCCGCGCCCAGATCGGCAAGGGTATGTGGGCAATGCCGGACCTGATGGCGGCGATGATGGAACAGAAGATCGGCCATCCGAAGGCCGGCGCCAACACCGCCTGGGTGCCGTCGCCGACCGCCGCCACGCTGCATGCGCTGCACTACCACCAGGTCAACGTCGCAGAAGTGCAGCAGGAACTGGAAAAATCCGCCAATAACGCCGAGATCGAGCGCTTGTTGGACGGCCTGCTGGAAGTGCCGGTGGTGGCCGAGCCGAAGTGGAGCGCCGCCGAGATCCAGCAGGAACTCGACAACAATGCGCAGGGCATTCTCGGCTACGTGGTGCGCTGGGTCGACCAGGGCGTCGGCTGCTCGAAAGTGCCGGACATCCACAACGTCGGCCTGATGGAAGACCGCGCGACGCTGCGCATCTCCAGCCAGCACATCGCCAACTGGCTGCTGCACGGCATCGTCAGCGAAGCGCAGGTGACGGAAACCTTGCAGCGCATGGCCAAGGTGGTGGACGGCCAGAACGCTGGCGATCCGTTCTACAAGCCGATGGCGCCGGACTTCGAAGCGTCCTATGCGTTCCGCGCCGCGCGCGACCTGGTGTTCAAGGGACTGGAGCAGCCGAGCGGCTACACCGAACCGCTGCTGCATGCCTGGCGGCAAAAGGTGAAGGCGGCGTAAGCGTTTGCCGCCAGCGGCGCAACACGGCCCGGACTTGCCGGACGGCGGTCCGGGCCGTTTTCGTTACAGCGACTGCACGTAGCCGCGCAAGCCGGCCAGCAGCATCTCGACCGCCATCGCGGTCAGGATCAGACCCATCAGCCGCTCGAACGCGGACATCACGCGCTCGCCCAGCACCCGCTGCATGCGGTCGGCCGACAACAGCACGATCAGCGACACCAGGCCGACCGCCGCCAGCGCGGCAACGTGCAGTAGCATCTCGGTGCCGCCGTGCGATGAAAACAGCAGCACGGTTGCCAGCGCCGACGGTCCGGCCAGTGCCGGAATCGCCAGCGGCACGATGAACGGCTCCTGTGTCGATTCGGCGGCACCCATCAAGCCGCCCGGCTGCGGGAACACCATGCGCAGCGCGATCAGGAACAGGATCACGCCACCGCCGATGCGCAGCGCCACTTCCGACAATTGCAACGCCGCCAGGAAATGGCGGCCGAAGAACATGAACAGCAGCAACAGCAGGAAGGCGATCGCGCATTCGCGCACCACCACGCGCCAGCGCCGCTCGGGCGGCACGCGCGCCATCGCGGCGACGAAGATCGGCACGTTGCCGAACGGATCGGTGACCAGCAACAGCAGGATGAAGGACTGGAAAAAGCTTTGCGTCATGGAATGGAAGACATGGCAGGAACGATGCCGGCGGAGTGGCGCAGATACTCCATGCTAATGCGGCCTGAGCCAGGCGTAAGCCGGGCACTTGGCAGGCATACTCCTTTGATTTTGTATTTCCGGGCAGCCGGGCACTGCTCGATCCCGTTCAATTGGTGCCGGCATCATCGCACGCCGGCCGGCACTGCGGCTAGGCGAATTCCGGCATCTGGCTCGGCAGCAGCGAACGGTGGCGGCAGGTGGGATAGGTGGAGCAACGCCACAGCGCGCCGCCGGCACACGGGTGCAGCACCATTTCGCGCTGGCAGGCGGCGCAGGTGGGGCGGCGGTAGTCGCCGCTGGTGGCCAGCTGCAGCAGCAGCCGCTGCT
>JBATWJ010000315.1:0-4240 GCA_049672545.1 Burkholderiaceae bacterium | reverse complement strand
ACCGGCGGCAGCCGGGTGGCGAGCGGGGGTTTGCGCGAGGTGGCGATGACGGCTCCCGTCAGCGCAGGATCTTGCCGGGGTTCAGCAGGTTGGCCGGATCGAGCGCGTGCTTGACCGCGCGCATCACGGCGATCGCATCCTCGCCGTGCTCCTGCACCAGGAAGCCCATCTTGTGCAGGCCGACCCCGTGTTCGCCGGTGCAGGTGCCGTCCATCGCCAGCGCGCGCGTCACCATGCGCGCATTGACGCCTTCCGCGCGGACGACGTCGGCGGGATCGGCGGGATCGACCAGCATCTGCACGTGGAAGTTGCCGTCGCCGACGTGGCCGATGATCGAATGGACGATCCCTTCGCGCTCGCAATCGGCCTTGGTTTCGAGGATGCATTCGGCCAGCCGCGAGATCGGCACGCAGCAGTCGGTCGAGATCGCGCGCGCGCCGGGCCGCATCTGCAGCAGCGCGAAATAGGCGTTGTGGCGTGCCGCCCACAGCCGCGAGCGGTCTTCCGGCCGGGTGGCCCATTCGAAGCCGGTGGCGTGGTGCTCGGCGACGATTTCCTGCACCGTCTGCGCCTGCTCGGCGACACCGGCCGCACTGCCGTGGAATTCGAACAGCAGCAGGGGCTGCTCCGGCAGCGTCAGCTTGTCGTGCGCATTGATCGCGCGCACGCCGTTTTCATCCAGGAATTCGACGCGCGCCACCGGCACGCCGAGCTGGATGGTCTGGATCACCGCATTCACCGCGTCGGCCGCGCTCGGGAACGAGCAGACCGCGGCCGACACCGCCTCCGGTTGCGGATACAGCCGCACCGTGACTTCGGTGATGATGCCGAGCGTGCCTTCGCTGCCGACGAATAGCCGGGTCAGGTCGTAGCCGGCGGCGGATTTTTTGGCGCGGGTGCCGGTCCGGATCACGCGGCCGTCGGCGGTCACCACGGTCAGCGCCAGCGTGTTTTCGCGCATGGTGCCGTAGCGCACCGCGTTGGTGCCCGACGCGCGGGTGGCGGCCATGCCGCCCAGCGAGGCGTCGGCGCCGGGATCGATCGGGAAGAACAGGCCGCTGTCCTTGATTTCCTGGTTCAGCTGCTTGCGCGACACGCCGGCCTGCACGGTCGCGGTCAGGTCTTCGGCCTGCAGCGCCAGCACCCGGTTCATCTGCGACAAGTCGATCGTGACGCCGCCGTGCAGCGCCAGCACGTGGCCTTCGAGCGAGGTGCCGGCGCCGAACGGGATCATCGGCACCGCATGGCGGTGGCACAGCGCGGCGGCGGCCGCCACTTCCTCGGTGCTGTGGGCGAACACCACCGCGTCCGGCGGCATCGGGTCGTACGAGGATTCGTCGCGGCCGTGGTGGGCGCAGACCGCCGGATTCCGGGTGAAGCGCTCGCCGAACAGCGCCTGCAGCCCTTCTGCCAGCGCCGGCGGCAAGGGCCGGCGCGACGCCGGCGTGGGATCGAGAGAGGGTTCCATGCCACGATTCTACCCGCCGCAGCGCCTCCGCTGCGCACGCGGCGGCGCCCTTTGGCCGGCGCTTTGCCGTATGCTGGCCGCTTGACCGCTTTTGCAAGGAATCGACATGGGCAACCGCCTCTCCAAGATCGTCACCCGCACCGGCGACGACGGCAGCACCGGCCTTGGCGATGGCAGCCGCACCGGCAAGGACAGCCTGCGCGTGCAGGCGATCGGCGAGGTCGACGAGCTGAATTCGCAATTGGGCCTGTTGCTGTGCGAAAACCTGCCGGCGGCGCTGCGCGACGCCTTGATCGCGATCCAGCACGACCTGTTCGACCTCGGCGGCGAGCTGTGCATTCCCGGCTACCGGCTGCTGCGCGAAGCGCAGGTGGCGCGGCTGGATGCGCTGCTGGAGAAATACAACGCCGACCTGCCGCCGCTGGCCGAATTCATCCTGCCGGGCGGTGCGCGCGCGGCGGCGCTGGCGCACGTCTGCCGCACCATCTGCCGGCGCGCCGAACGCAGCGTGGTCGCGCTCGGCCGCACCGAGGCGCTGGGCGCCGAACCGCGCCGCTATCTGAACCGGCTGTCGGACCTGCTGTTCGTCTGCGCGCGCGTGCTGAACCGCCATGCTGGCGGCAGCGACGTGCTATGGCAGAAGGAACGCGGCGCCGAGTGACGTTCAACGGCGCGCCGCGTTTTCATAGAACATGGGAGTATAGGTAGATTCCGCAGGTGTCACGCCCGACATAGAGGCATGGCCCGGGGAGTATCTGGAAAAGCCAGGCCGGCAAGCACCGGCCCGGAGTCAATTGTTGTTGACCACCAGCCGCGCCTCGCCCTTGCCGAAGCGCTTCCTGATCGATGCGACGATGCCGTCGGCGTCCAGCCCTTGCATCGCCAGCAGCTTGCCGGCGTCGCCGTGGTCGATGAACTGGTCCGGCAAGCCGAGCATCAACAGCGGCTGCGTAATGCCGGCCGCGGCCAGCGCCTCGGCCACCGCGGCGCCGGCGCCGCCCATCACTGCGCCCTCCTCCACTGTCACCAGCGCGTCGTGGCTGCGCGCCAGTTCCTGCACCAGTTCGGCATCCAGCGGCTTGACGAAACGCATGTTGGTGACCGTGGCGTCGAGCCGCTCGCCGGCCGCCAGCGCCGGCGCGACCATGGTACCGAAGGCGAGGATCGCGATGCCCTTACCCTGCCGGCGCACCTCGCCCTTGCCGAGCGGCAGCGCGGTCAGCTGCGGATCGATCGCCGCGCCGATGCCGGCGCCGCGCGGATAGCGCACCGCCGCCGGCCCCGGATGCTGGAAGGCGGTGGTCAGCATCTGCCGGCATTCGTTTTCGTCGGACGCCGCCATCACCACCATGTTCGGGATGCAGCGCAGGTAAGCGAGGTCGTAGTTGCCGGCATGCGTGGCGCCGTCGGCGCCGACCAGGCCAGCACGGTCGAGCGCGAAGGTAACGTCGAGATTCTGCAGCGCGACGTCGTGGATCAGCTGGTCGTAGGCGCGCTGCAGGAAGGTCGAATAGATCGCCACCACCGGCTTCAGCCCTTCGCAGGCGAGGCCGGCGGCAAACGTCACCGCGTGCTGCTCGGCGATGCCGACGTCGTGGTAGCGCCGCGGGAAGCGCTGCTCGAACTCGACCATGCCGGAGCCCTCGCGCATCGCCGGCGTGATGCCGATCAGCCGCGTGTCGGTCGCCGCCATGTCGCACAGCCAGTTGCCGAACACCTGGGTGTAGGTGGTCTTGCCGCCGGCGGCCGGCTTGATGCCTTCGGCCGGATCGAACTTGCCGGGGCCGTGGTACAGCACCGGGTCGGCCTCGGCCAGCTTGTAGCCCTGCCCTTTGCGCGTCACCACGTGCAGGAATTGCGGGCCCTTCAGGCTCTTGATGTTCTGCAGCGTCGGGATCAGCGAATCGAGGTCGTGGCCGTCGATCGGACCGATGTAGTTGAAGCCGAACTGCTCGAACATGGTGCCCGGCACCACCATGCCCTTGGCATGCTCCTCGAAGCGCTTGGCCAGCTCCAGCATCGGCGCCGGCAGCACGGTCTTGCCGACGTTCTTGGCGGCGGCGTAGAAGCGGCCCGACATCAGCCGCGCCAGATAGCGGTTCAGCGCGCCGACCGGCGGCGAGATCGACATGTCGTTGTCGTTCAGGATCACCAGCAGGTTGATGTCGGGATGCACGCCGGCGTTGTTCAGCGCCTCGAACGCCATGCCGGCGGTCATCGCGCCGTCGCCGATCACCGCCACCGCGTGCCGGTTCTCGCCCTTGGCGCGCGCCGCCAGCGCCATGCCGAGCGCGGCCGAGATCGAGGTCGACGAATGCGCGGTGCCGAAGGTGTCGTATTCGCTTTCGCACCTGCGCGGGAAGCCGGAAATGCCGTTCAGCTGGCGCAGCGTATGCATCTGCTCGCGGCGGCCGGTCAGGATCTTGTGCGGATAGGTCTGGTGGCCGACGTCCCAGACGATGCGGTCGTGCGGCGTGTTGAACACGTAGTGCAGCGCGATCGTCAGCTCGACCGTGCCGAGGTTGGACGACAGGTGGCCGCCGGTCTTCGACACCGAATCCAGCACGAAGGCGCGCAGCTCGTCGGCCAGCGGCTTCAGCTGCGCGCGCGGCAGGCGGCGCAGGTCCGCCGGTTGGTTGATGTGGTTCAGCAATTCCATATCGAAAAGTGTGCTTGTCCTTGCAGTGGGCGCCGGCTGCTCGCTTGCCGCCTAGGCGCGGCGCTGGACGATCAGGTCCGCCAGTTCGCGCAGCCGGCGCGCCTCCGGGCCTG
>JBATWJ010000314.1:0-4537 GCA_049672545.1 Burkholderiaceae bacterium | reverse complement strand
GGCCTCGGCTGCGCGCTCGGCTGCCTGAGCCATACCGCGCTGGCCACGCTCGGCGTCAGCGCGCTGATCGCGGCCTCGCCGCTGGCCTTCACCACGCTCAAGCTGTGCGGTGGCCTGTATCTGGTCTGGCTGGGGACGCAGGCCTTGCGCAGCAGCGGCGGCGCCCGGGTGAAAAGCGTCGGCGGGACCGGGGAGTCGCTGTCCAGGCTGTTCGCCAAGGGTCTGATTGCCAATGGCATCAACCCCAAGGTGGTGCTGTTTTTCCTCTCCTTCCTGCCGCAGTTCGTGATTGTCGAGCGCGGCGCCGTCAGCTGGCAGACCGCGCAGCTCGGGCTGCTGTTCACTGCGCAGGCGGTGATCCTGTTCGGGCTGCTCGGCTATTTCTCCGGCGCCGTCGGCCAGTGGCTGAACCGCACGCCGCGCGCCGGCATCTGGCTGGACCGCGTCGCCGGCACCGTTTTCGTGGCGCTCGGCTTGCGGCTGATCGTCAGCCGCTAGCTCGACCGGCCGCCGTCGAGGCCTGCAATTGGTTGGATGGTGGCCGCGCCCACCAGCGCGCCAGAGGCAACTCCACCCAGCGATAAAAGGCCATGCCCGCGAACAGGCTGGCCGCCCAGGCCAGCAGCATGCCGGCGCCCTGCAACAGCGCTTGCGGCGGCACGAAACGCGTGAACCAGGCGTTGACGATCAGGCAGACGGGAAAATGCACCAGGAATATCGAATACGACACCCGTCCCAGGCCATGGATCAGATTTGCTCCCGGAGCGGTTTGCGGTAGCCGGGCGCGGCCGGCCACCGCCAGCGCGCAGGCAACCATCAGCGCCACGGCGATGCGGCTACGAAAATCGATGCTCAAGGCAGCCAATGTCGGCAGCAGGATCGCCGCCAGCAGCAGCGCACTTGCGGCCGGCCGGCGCGCCGGATCGCTCGCCCACCATGCCAACATGCCGAGACCATAGCTGCCGAGAAAATACGGGGCCCAGACATCCCAGTCGGCATCGCGGTTGAAGTGCAGCAGCGAAGCCGAGACGCCCGCCACGATCAGGAGCGGCACCAGCCATGACGGCAACGGACGGCGCGCGGCAAGGCAGCCCGACAGCCATAGCAGCAAGGTGATCAGGGTGTACAACTGGAAGTCGATGGCGACATACCAGGCACCGGCCGACACCGATTCGTAGCCGAGCACACTGTGCAGCAAGAATGCATGCGCGGCCAGTTGCGCCAGGCTCGGCGGCGCCGAGATCGAGTAGTGCGTCATCCACCGGGCGGCCAGGGCGGAAGCGGCGACAGCCAGCAGCGTCGCCACCAGGAACGGCGGCACCAGCTTGACGTAACGTCGCAATATCCTGCTCAGCGGATCGGCGATCCCCGAATTCCCTTTGACGCACAGCGACTTTGCCGCCAGAAAACCGCCGACCACCAGGAACACCTGGACCGCGATGCGGGCATTGGCGTCGAGCCAGCCGATCAGGGCCGGGGCCACCGGCCGCACGTGGTCGGCCATCGGGCCGTAGAACGCCAGGTGGTGCAGCACGATCAACTGCGTGGCGATCGCCTTCAGCAAGTTGATGAAGCCGAACTGCGGCTGGGCGGAGCGGGGGGCGGAGGCGAAAGACGTCGGCGCGAACGCAGTGCCGGTCGTTATTGTTCTCATTTGCAATATTTTATCGCGCCGGCGGTGCGCTGGCCGCTTGTGCCTGAACCTCGGCGGCGCGAATTGGCGGGCAGAACGGCGCACGGTGATGATCTCGGCGGACTCGCGATAGCGTTCGCGCTCCCACACCAGTTGGTGGGCGATCAGCAGGGTAATGGCATGCAGCGCGCTGGCGATGGCGCTGCTCGGCCGCGCCTCGACAGCGCAAACGAACCCGGTCGGCAGCACGATGGTGCGGCGGGCGCCGGGGTCAATGGCGGCGCTGACGGGCGTGTTGCTGGCGAGCGCGCCGTCGATCGGATCATGCTCGCCGATGCATGCCGGAAAAAATACTGCGGGGAGGGCACCGCTCGCCAGGCAGACCGTGCCGCCGTGCAGCAGGTCGGTCGCCACTGCCTGCAAGGGGAGGCCCGTCAGCTCGAACGTCGAACAGGGCAGGCACTGTTCCAGCAGAACGCGCAGCCCGGCGGGATCGACCGCAAAGCCGCCGTGGGTCGGCAAGCCCCCAGCGCTGTCAGGTTATCCGCGCTGTCATCCATCGTGCCTCATGTCCATGGTTGCCGCCACGTCGGGGCGATCCAAGATGCATATTGCGCTCGCTCAGACAAGCTTGGGGGACTGCCTATTTTCATCTGGCGTGACGGGGCTCAATGTCCTATTTTTAATTGGACGACAACCCGTGCCGCTCGCCCTGCCGCAAAGCCGCTGGAACGGCGGATGAGCTTCGCCACCCATGCTGTCGACGGAAGTTGGAAGCGAGGCAAGCAGCACAAACACGGAGATGAATCATGGCGACTCCAGCCTGGCAGGTCAGTGGCCAGTACTACGAGACCTGCAATTGCGATTTCGTTTGCCCATGCGCCCCTGGCGGGTTGGCGGCCAAGCCGACCAAGGGCTCCTGCGCATTTGCGATGGCGTTCCAGATCGAGCGCGGCCAGTACGGCGCAGTAGCCCTCGACGGCATCGGTTTCATCGTGCTCGGGCGGACGCCGGAAGAGATGGGCAAGGGCAACTGGTCGGTCGGCGTCGTTGTCGACGAGCAAGCCAGCGCCGAGCAGCGCGATGCCATCACCGCGATTTCCAGCGGCGCCGCGGGCGGCCCGATGGCGGCGCTGTCGGGACTGGTGGGTTCGTTCGCGGGCGTCGAGTCCGCGCCGATCCGCTTCGACCGCAGCGGGCTGACATGGTCGGTCAGCGCGCCGCAGCGCATCGACATGGCGGCCGAGGGGGCGATGGGCCTGAATCCCGCCGCGACCGAACCGCTGCACCTGGACCACACCGGCCATCCGGCCGCCGACCGCTTTGCGCTGGCCCACGCCTCGCGCAGCCACGTCCACGCGCTGGGTTTCGATTGGGATGACGTCAGCGGCAAGAACAACGGCCAATATGCGCCATTTTCCTGGCAGGGCGGCTGAACCGGCCGCCAGTTCCGGCACGCCCGCCGGAGCGCGGCCGGCCGGGCTCGCCGCCCGCGATCGCCTCGTGATCTGGAGCGCCCTGATCGCCATCACGGCGCTGGCGTGGCTTTATCTCTTTTATCTCGATCACCGAATGCCTCCGCCGATGGCGGGCGATACGGCGATGGCCGGGATGGAGATGCCGATGGCGATGCCTTGGAGCGCCGCCGATTTTTTCGTCGCCTTCGCGATGTGGGGCGTCATGATGGTCGGCATGATGGTGCCCGCGGCGGCGCCGGTGATGCTGGTGTTTGCCGGCGCCCATGCGCGCCGCGGCGGGCGGCGCATGCCGTGGGCCACGCTGTTGTTCGGACTGGGTTACGTCGCCGTCTGGCTGGCCTTCAGCGCCGGCGCCGCGCTCGCGCAGGGGACCCTGCACCAGGCGGCGCTGCTGTCGCCGGCGGCGAGTGTCTCGAGCGCATGGGTGGGCGGGGCGATCCTGATCGCGGTCGGTATCTATCAATGGACGCCGCTGAAACGCGCTTGCCTGCGGCACTGCCAGAGCCCGCTCGGGTTCCTGATGACGCACTGGCGCGACGGCGGACTGGGCGCGCTGCAGATGGGGATGCGCCACGGCATCTATTGTCTCGGCTGCTGCTGGGCGCTGATGGGCATCCTGTTCGTGGTCGGCGTGATGAATCTGGCCTGGGTGGCGGCGTTGACGCTGTTCGTGCTGCTGGAAAAGCTGGGGCCGGTCGGCGCCACGGTGGCGCGCGTGGCCGGCGCCGCCCTGGTCCTCGCCGGTATCTTGTCCATCGCCGCGCGGTGAATGCCCATCGCACCTTGGAATCGGCCCAGGTGCCGGACCCGAACCGCCTTTCACTACGCGGCGTGTGCTAGCCGTTTTCGCTATTCATGCGGCCATGCGCGGTCAAGAATCTCGCGTTGCAAGGCGGTTGTGGCCAGGGTGCCATAGACGCGGCCGCACTCGGCGTCGATCCGGCTGGCGATGAAGGCATCGGCGATCGCTTCCGGCGCCTGTTGCAACATCAGGCTGCCCTGTACCGCCAGCACCAGCCGTTGTGCCAGGCGCCGCGCCAGCGCTTCGCGTTGCTCGGCCGGCATGCCGAAATCGCGGCGCAGCCCTGCCACCAGCTCGCGCAGCGCCGGATGGCGAGCCGCGGTGGCTTCCAGTTGATCGAGCAGCAGCGCGAATCCTTCCACCTCGCGTTCGACCGCCCGCAGCACATCCAGGCACATCACGTTACCGGAGCCCTCCCAGATCGAATTGACCGGCGCCTCGCGGTACAGCCGCGCCAGCGGCCCGGTTTCGACGTAGCCGTTGCCGCCCCAGACTTCCATGCACTCGCCGGTGAATTCCAGCGCCCGCTTGCAAACCCAGAACTTGGCGGCCGGCGTGACGATACGGCGCCAGGCGCGCTCCAGCGGGTCCTGCGGCGCCTCGACCGCCTGCGCCAGCCGCAGC
>JBATWJ010000313.1:0-1954 GCA_049672545.1 Burkholderiaceae bacterium | reverse complement strand
GGCGCCGGCCGCGCGCGAGGCGGCCAGCGCTTCCTCGATGCGGTCCATCAGCTTGTTGTCGTTGAACGGCTTTTCGAAGAAATCGAAGGCACCGTTCTTCAGCATGTCGACCGCCATCGGCACGTCGCCGTGGCCGGTCAGGAAGATCACCGGCAGCCGCCCGGTCAGGCCGCGCGCCTGCAGCTGGTGGAACAGCGCGACGCCCGACACGCCCGGCATGCGCACGTCCAGCAATACGCATTCGCCGGCGGCGTCGAACTGGTGGAGATTCTGTATTGCGGTCAGGAAGTCGGCGCCGCTGGCGTAGGCGACCGCGGCGATCTGGCGCGACTGCGCCAGCCAGGCCAGCGAATCGCGGATCACTTCTTCATCGTCGACGATGTGCAGCATGGCGGGTCTCTCTCCTAACCGCGGTTCAGGGCCGGCAGCGTGAACGTGAAAATTGTACCGCCGCCCGGATTGTCGGCATGCGACAGCGTGCCGCCGTGGAATTCGATCGCGGTGCGGCAGATGTTCAGCCCCATTCCCATGCCTTCCGCCTTGGTCGAAAAGAACGACGAAAACAGGTGCTCGCGCACTTCCGGCGGAATACCATGGCCGCGGTCGATCACCGCGACGCTGACCTGGCGCGCACCATCTGCGGTTTCCAGCGCGGCGGCGATGTGCAGCACGCGCCGCGCCGGCGGCACGTCCTGCATCGCCTCGATGGCGTTGCGGGTCAGGTTCAGCAGCACCTGCTCCAGCAGCACGCGGTCGGCTGCCACCGGCGGCAGCCGCGGCGCGATCGCGGTCTGGATCGAGACGAAGAACTGGCTCGCCTGCAGTTCGATCAGCGGGATGATGTTCTTGACCAGCGCCGCGATCTGCACCGGCTCGCGCTGCGGTTTGCGCTGCTTGACGAACTCGTGCACGCTGCGAATGATGTGGCCGGCACGCTGCGCCTGCAGCTTGGCCTTTTCCAGCGCCGGCTGCAGCCGCGCCGGGTCGACCGCGCCGCTGCGCAGCATGTTGATGGCGCCGGTGGTGTAGCTGGAAATCGCCGCCAGCGGCTGGTTCAGCTCATGCGCCAGCGTCGACGCCAGCTCGCCCATGCTGGCCAGGCGGGCGCTGGCCTGCAGCTTTTCCTGCTGCATCCGGTTCAGTTCCTCGACCCGCTTGCGGTCGGTGATGTCGAGGATCGACGCCATCCAGCCGGTCTGGCGGCCGGAATCGTCGACCAGCGGCGACTCGAACACCAGCACCGGCACCCGTACGCCGTCGGCGCGCAGGAAGACGGTTTCGAACTGCGGCGTGTTGCTGCCGGCCAGCACCAGTTCGAGACGATCCTCGAATTCGTCCATCGCCTCCGGTGCCCAGTACGGCATCGGCGGCACGCGCCCGACCAGTTGTTCCGGGCCGAAGCCGACCATCCGGCAAAAGGCCGGGTTGACGTAGGTGACGCGTCCCTCCAGGTCGCGCGCGCGCATCCCGGTCACCAGCGAGTTTTCCATCGCCGCGCGGAAGGTCGCCTGCTTGCGCAGCGCATCTTCCGCCGCCTGCCGCCGGCTGATGTCGCGCCACAGCGCCAGCAGGCTCCACAGCAATCCGAGCGACAGCGCCACCACCGAACCGACCAAGAGGTTCGGCAGCAGGTTGGGCGCGCTCTTGACGCTGTTGGTGTGCAGCGTCAGCGTCAGCCCCGGCAGCTCGAGGTCGCGGCTGTAGGTGTAGACGCTGCGGCCGCTGCCACCGGCGTTGCGCTTGGCGATCAGTTTTTCCTCGCTGTCGGTCAGCGCGATCTCGTTGTCCTGCGCGAACCACCACGGCACCATTTCGTTCAGGATGCCGGTCGCGGTATAGCTGGCGACCACGCTGCCGACGTAGTGGCCGTCATGGTACAGCGGCACGTGAAAGTCCAGCAGCATCGGCCCCGGCAGCCCGGGCGGCGGCGCCGCCGCCGCGTACAGCGGGGTGC
>JBATWJ010000312.1:0-1580 GCA_049672545.1 Burkholderiaceae bacterium | reverse complement strand
ATGATGCCGGGCGCAGGCGCCGGCTCGGCGGCTGCCGCGGCAGCCTGCACGGCCTCGGAGCGCGGAAATTCGAAAGTGTGTTTGGCCGGGGCCGGGGACGCGAACGGCGATTCGAACGGCGGCGCTTGGTCCTCCGGTGACGTGGCGCTGGCGGTCGTCCCCATTGCGCTGCCGATCGACTGCAGCGCGGTGAGTGTGCCGCTTTGCACTTCCAGCGCCTGGATCGTGCCACGCAGCATATTCATGTTCAGCGTCAGCCACGATTCGACCGCCTTCAGATCGGCGATCTTCTTGTTGATCTCCTCCACCGACAGCGACGGCGCCGCCATGCCGGGCACGCCCATACCGCTCCATAACCTCTTCACCAGTTCCAGCGAGTCGCTCATCGCGCCGAGCGGGTTCAGGGCCGACGATTCGGATTTTTCCATGGCGCTCCTCCGTGAATGGTTTCAGCCTAGCAGATAAAGCGCGCCACCCCAAGCCGGCGCGCACTCAGAATTGCGGCGGCCGCCGCTGCCGCAGCGAAGCGATGCCTTCGCGCACATCGGGGCCGGCGAAGCCCATGAATTCCAGCGCCAGCGACGCATCGAAAGTCGGGCCCGCCATGCGCAGCCAGTTGTTCAGCGCATATTTGGTCCAGCGGATCGCGCTTTGCGAGCCGGCCGCCAGCCGCCGCGCGACCTCGAACGCACGCTCGCGCAATTCAGCTTCTTCGCAGCACAGCGACACTAGGCCGATCCGTTCGGCTTCCTCGCCGCTGACCGTCTCGCATAGCAGCAGGTAATACTTGGCCTTGGCCATGCCGCACAGCAAGGGCCAGACGATCGCCGCATGGTCGCCGGCGGCCACCCCGAGCCGGGTGTGGCCGTCGATGATGCGCGCGGTGCGGGCGGCGATCGAGATGTCGGCCAGCAGGCCCGCCACCAGCCCGGCACCGACCGCCGGCCCGTGCATCGCCGACACGATCGGCTTGCTGCAGTTGATGACGTTGTAGACCAGGTCCTTCGCTTCCTTCCAGACCCGGCTGCGCACTTCGAAATCGTCGGCCATGTCCTGCACCAGGCCGAGGTCGCCGCCGGCCGAAAAGCCTTTGCCCTCGCCGCGAATGATCGCCACCCGTACCTCCGGGTCGTCGTCGATGCTGCGCCAGATCTCGGCCAGCTCGCGGTGCATCAGATGGTCGGCGGTGGCCAGCTTGCCGTTGGCCGACTGCGCCGCGCCCATCACGATTTCCAGGATGCCGCCGTCGTGACGCGTCAGCTGCAGCGCGCTGTATTGCCGGTATCGTTCCATGCCGGTCCTTTCTGATTAAATGGTCTGCCTGCCATTCTACCGGCGGCCCCGGTTTACAATGCAGCCGGGCGCATGCCGCGCCGATCCAGGCTTCCCGTCCGCCGCCGATGACTGCCCCGCCGCCGCTCCCCGTGTTCACCCTTCCCGCGCCGAACCGCTGGCGCTGGATCGTCATGCTGACACTGGCGCTGCTGCTGCATCTGCTGGCGATCGGCTGGGGCAGCGGCCAATTGCGGCTGGCGGTGCCGCACGCAACACCCGAGCCGGTGCTGGACGCGGCGCTGCTG
>JBATWJ010000311.1:0-4919 GCA_049672545.1 Burkholderiaceae bacterium | reverse complement strand
GTTCGCCGGCGCATCGGCGGCACGACTACCGTTCTTGGTCGCCATCGCCGCCCGGCCGGCCAGCTTTTCATACGCCGATTCGCGGTCCACCGCCTGCTCATAGACGCCGGCCACGATCGAATGGGCGATCAGCGCGCGCCGCTCGTCCTCGGTGATCGGCCCGATCTGCGACGCCGGCGGCAGCACGAAGCCGCGTTCGACCACGTTCGGCCGGCCCTTTTCGTCGAGGAAGGACACCAGCGCCTCGCCGACGCCGAGCTCCATGATCGCCGCCGCGGTATCGAGCTGTGGATTGGCGCGGAAGGTCTGCGCCGCCGCCTGCACCGCCTTCTGGTCGCGCGGCGTGTAGGCGCGCAGCGCATGCTGCACGCGGTTGCCGAGTTGGCCCAGTACGGTATCGGGGATGTCGAGCGGATTTTGCGTGACGAAATACACGCCGACGCCCTTCGAGCGCACCAGCCGCACCACCTGCTCGATCTTCTGCAGCAGCGCCTTCGGCGCCTCGTTGAACAGCAGGTGCGCCTCGTCGAAGAAGAAGGCCAGCTTCGGCTGTTCCGGGTCGCCGACTTCCGGCAGGCGCTCGTACAGCTCCGACAGCAGCCACAACAGGAAGGTCGAATACAGCCGCGGTGCGTTCAGCAGCTTGTCGGCCGCCAGGATGTTCACCACGCCGCGGCCGTTGGCGTCGGTTTGCAGGAAATCGTCGATGTTCAGCATCGGTTCGCCGAAGAAGCGGTCGCCGCCCTGCTGCTCGATGTTGATCAGGCCGCGCTGGATGGCGCCGATGCTGGCGGCCGAAATGTTGCCGTACTGCGTGCGGTATTCGGCCGCGTTGTCGCCGACCGCCTGCAGCATCGCCCGCAGGTCCTTGGTGTCGAGCAGCAGCAGGCCATTGTCGTCGGCGATCTTGAACACCAGCTGCAGCACGCCTTCCTGGGTGTCGTTCAGGTTCAGCATGCGCGAGAGCAACAGCGGCCCGAGGTCGGAAATGGTGGCACGCACCGGGTGCCCCTGTTCGCCGTACACGTCCCAGAACGTCACCGGAGCGCCGCTCCAGGCCGGCTCCGGCAGGCCGAGCGCCTGCAGCCGCGCCGCCAGCTTCGGATTCGGCGTGCCGGCCTTGGCGATGCCGGACAGGTCGCCCTTGACGTCGGCCATGAATACCGGCACGCCGATGCTTGAGAGCGCCTGCGCCATCACCTGCAGCGTCACCGTCTTGCCGGTGCCGGTGGCGCCGGTGATGCAGCCGTGGCGATTGGCCAATCCTGGCAGCAGCACCAGTTCATGGTCCTTGGCTTTCGCGATCAGGAGCGGATGGGTCATGTTCGGGGCCGTTTGGAGTAGGGTTGGAGGGATTTTTGGAGGGGTGCGATATGCTAAAATCGCATGCTTGATTATAGCGAACCCGTAGACGGAAAATCATCATGGCTGGACACAGCAAATGGGCCAATATCAAGCACAAGAAGGCCGCCAGTGATGCCAAGCGCGGCAAGATCTGGACCCGGCTGATCAAGGAAATCACGGTCGCCGCGCGCATGGGCGGCGGTGATGCCGCAGCCAATCCGCGCCTGCGGCTGGCGGTGGAAAAGGCCGCCGACGCCAACATGCCGAAGGACAACGTCGCGCGCGCGATCGCGCGCGGCACCGGCGGGCTGGAAGGCGCCACCTACGAGGAAGTGCGCTACGAAGGCTATGGCATCAACGGCGCCGCGGTGATCGTCGACTGCATGACCGACAACCGGGTGCGCACGGTGGCCGAGGTGCGGCACGCGTTTTCCAAGTTCGGCGGCAACATGGGCACCGAAGGCTCGGTTGCCTTCCTGTTCAAGCATTGCGGCCAGCTGTTCTTCGCCCCCGGCACCGACGAAGACAAGCTGATGGAAGCGGCGCTGGACGCCGGCGCCGAAGACGTGATCGCCGACGACGAGGGCGGCTTCGAAGTGCTGACCGCCCCGCACGATTTCGCCGCCGTCAAGGATGCGCTGGCGGCGGCCGGCTTCAAGGCCGAAGTCGCCGAAATCACGATGAAGCCGGCGACCGAGACCGAATTCACCGGCGACGACGCGGTGAAGATGCAAAAACTGCTGGACGCGCTGGAAAACCTGGACGACGTGCAGGAAATCTACACCAACGCGGTGATCAACGACTAGCAAGGCCGCCCGCCGCAACTCGCGTGCGGGCGTGGATACTATCCCCATGAAAATTCTGGTTATCGGCTCCGGCGGCCGCGAACACGCGCTGGCCTGGAAAATCGCCCAATCCGAACGGCTGCAGACGGTTTTCGTCGCACCCGGCAACGGCGGCACCGCGCTCGATCCGCGCATGCACAACGTCGCCCTGACCGATCCGGCGGCCCTGGCCGATTTCGCGCAGAAGGAACAGGTGGCGCTGACCGTGGTCGGCCCGGAAGCGCCGCTGGCGGCGGGCATCGTCAACCTGTTCCGCGAGCGCGGCCTGAAGATCTTCGGCCCGACGCGCGAAGCGGCGCAGCTGGAAAGTTCGAAGGATTTCGCCAAGGCCTTCATGCAGCGCCACGGCATCCCGACCGCGCGCTACCAGACCTTCGCCGACGCCCGCGCCGCGCACGACTACATCGAACGCGAAGGCGCGCCGATCGTGATCAAGGCCGACGGCCTGGCCGCCGGCAAGGGCGTGGTGGTGGCGATGAGCCTGGACGAAGCGCACGCCGCGGTCGACATGATGCTGTCGGACAATAAGCTGGGCGACGCCGGCGCGCGCGTGGTGATCGAGGAATTCCTGACCGGCGAGGAAGCCAGCTTCATCGTGATGGTCGACGGCCGCCACATCCTGCCGCTGGCCAGCAGCCAGGACCACAAGCGGCTGAAGAACAACGACGAAGGGCCGAACACTGGCGGCATGGGCGCCTATTCGCCGGCGCCGATCGTCACGCCCGCGCTGCACGCGCGCGTGATGCGCGAAGTCATCGATCCGACCGTGCGCGGCATGGCCAGCGACGGCATCGTCTTCACCGGCTTCCTGTACGCCGGGCTGATGATCGACGCCGACGGCAACCCGAAGACGCTGGAATTCAATTGCCGCATGGGCGACCCGGAAACCCAGCCGATCGTCGCGCGCCTGAAGACCGACCTGGTCGACGTGCTGGAACACGCGGTCGACGGCACGCTGGATAAGGCCGAACTGGAATGGGACCGCCGCACCGCGCTCGGCGTGGTGATGGCGGCGGCCGGCTATCCGGACGCACCGAGAAAGGGCGATCCGATTTCCGGCATCCCGGCCGACAGCGCCGACTGCGTCACCTTCCATGCCGGCAGCGCATTGGTCGACGGCAAGCCGGTGACCGCCGGCGGCCGCGTGCTGTGCGTGGTGGGCCTGGGCGACAGCGTGCGGATGGCGCAAAGCCGCGCCTACGCCGCGGTCGACCAGATCCGTTTCGACGGCGCCCAGTTCCGCTCCGACATCGGCTGGCGCGCGCTGAAGCGCCATTGATTTCCGACCGCGCCGCCCTTTCCTTTTCTGCTTCCATCGCCGATGCCGAACTCCACTCCCGCCCCCGCCGCCGTCAAGACCTACCTGCAGCAATTGCAGGCGCGCATCGTCGGCGCGCTGGAAGAACTGGACGGCAAGCGGTTTTCCAGCGACAGCTGGCAGCGCCCGGAAGGCGGCGGCGGCACTTCGCGCATCCTGGAGGAAGGCAACGTGTTCGAGCGCGGCGGCGTCGGTTTTTCGCACGTGACCGGCAACAGCCTGCCGCCATCGGCCGCCGCCAACCGCCCCGAGATCGCCGGCCGCGCATGGCAGGCGATGGGCGTGTCGCTGGTGCTGCATCCGCGCAACCCGTACGCGCCGACAGTGCACATGAACGTGCGCTTCTTCACCGCCGAAGCCGAAGGGCAGGCGCCGGTCTGGTGGTTCGGCGGCGGCATGGACCTGACGCCGTACTACGGCTTTGCCGAGGACGCCGTGCATTTCCACCGCAGCTGCCGCGACGCGCTGGCGCCGTTCGGGCCCGGGCTGTATCCGGAATTCAAGGAATGGTGCGACGACTACTTCTATCTGAAGCACCGGCGCGAGCCGCGCGGCGTCGGCGGCATCTTCTTCGACGATTTCAACCGCCTCGGCTTCGAGCGGAGTTTTGCGATGATGCAAAGCGTCGGAGACCGTTTCCTCGACGCCTACCTGCCGGTGCTGCGGCGCCGGCTGGCGACGCCCTACGGCGAGCGTGAGCGCGATTTCCAGGCGTATCGGCGCGGCCGCTACGTCGAATTCAACCTGGTGTTCGACCGCGGCACGCTGTTCGGCCTGCAGTCGGGCGGGCGCACCGAATCGATCCTGATGTCGCTGCCGCCGATCGTCAAATGGCGCTACGACTGGCAGCCGGCCGCCGGCAGCGACGAGGCGCGGCTGTATTCGGATTTCCTGGTGCGGCGCGACTGGCTGGGCGATGCCTGACGCGGCCGGCCGCCGGCCCTGCCTGGCGCTGCTGGGTGGCAGCTTCGACCCGGTCCACAACGGCCACCTGGCACTGGCGGATTATTTCATCGGCCTGTTCTCGCCCGACCAGCTGCGCGTGATCCCCGCCGGCAACCCCTGGCAAAAGCACGGTCTGCAGGCCAGCGCCGCCGACCGCGTGGAAATGGTGCGGCGCGCCTTCACGCAGCGGACGGTGCCGGTCACGATCGACTTGCAGGAAATCGAGCGCGAAGGCGCCACCTACACGATCGACACGCTGCGCGCGATCCGCGCCGAGGTCGGGCCCGAAGTCTGCCTGCTGTTCCTGATGGGCGCCGACCAGTTGCTGCAGCTCGATACCTGGCAGGGCTGGCGCGAACTGTTCGACTACGCCCATCTGTGCGCCGCTTCCCGCCCCGGTTTCATGTCGCTGGCCGGGCAGGTGCCGGCCGTGGTGGCCGCCGAATTCGCGCGCCGCGCGGCGACGC
>JBATWJ010000310.1:0-2447 GCA_049672545.1 Burkholderiaceae bacterium | reverse complement strand
CCGCCACGCGGATCTTGCCGCCGTCGATGTGCGGCTCCAGCCCGTGCTTGATGGCTTTTTCGACCAGCGGCTGCAGCAGCATCGGCGGCAGCGCCAGTTCGCGCAGTTCCGCCGGCAGCTCCAGCGCGTAATTCAGGCGCGCGCCCATGCGCACCGACATCAGGCCCAGATAGGCCTCCATCAGCGCGAATTCCTGCGCCAGCGTGGTGGTTTCGGCGCGCGACGACGACAGCGTGGCGCGCAGGTAATGGATCAGCTGCTCCAGCATATGCTGCGCACGCGGTGCGTCGATACCGATCAGGCTTTGCAGCGTAGCCAGCGTGTTGAACAGCATGTGCGGCTCGATCTGCGCCTGCAGCAATTGCAGCTGCGCCTGCATCGCCTGGCGCTCGACGGCGGCGGCGCGCGCCTTTTCGGTGGCGGCGGCGATCTTCAGCTCCGCCACTTCGGCGCGCCCCCAGAAGAACACGGTCAGGATCAAGCCGGCCAGGACCGTCAGGCTGATGAAGCCGACCGCGTTTTCTTCCAGCCCGTGCGACAACTCGCGCGGCGGTAGACCCAGCAGGCGCATCGCCAGCGCATGGCCGAGCACGTACGCCAGGATCGAGCCGGCCGCCACCAGCGCGAAGAATGCCAGTTTCGGCGGCGCGCCTTCGCCCCACAGCAGGATGCGGCTGCCGTCGATCAGCGTGATCGCCAGTGTGCCGATGCACATCGAAAACACCAGGTTTTCCCAGAAGCCGGAGCCGCCGTCGCGCATCACGTAGGTAACCACCACCGCGCACGCCAGGTTGACCACGCTGACGGCGGCCAGGTCGTAGGGGATGCGGCGCAGCAGCAGGCGCGCGCGCGGCAGCGGTTCGGACCGGAATGGATTCATGACGGCGGGTGTTGGCGTTTGTCCAGTTCGCGTTCGATCAGGCGCTGTTTCCAGGCCGCTCCCGGCGCGTGCAGGAACACCGCCAGCGCGTGGAATAGTAACCCGATTCCCCAGCCGAACAGCGGCCCCAGCGACCACGGCCGCTGCGGCTGCAGCAGCAGGTTCAGCGTTACCAGGCCGGCGTTGACCAGCACGTAGACCACCAGGTGGATCAAAAAGCCCAGCTTGCGCTCGACGTGGCGCTCGGCGGCGCGGTAGCGGTCGGCGTTCTGCATGACGGGCCTCACGACACCAGCCCGACCGACTGCCACACCAGGTGGCCCAGCAGGCGGCTCGGCAGCAGCGTGAAGAGGCCGGCCACCAGCAGCCCGCCGACGTAGATTTTCTGCATCAGGCCGCGATGCTCGCGGATGTTGCCGTGGGCGGCGGCGTAGATCGCGCGCGCCAGTCCGGCCAGCGTCGCCACCGACAGCAGGTGGATCCACGACCAGTGGCCGCTGGTCTGGATCCAGAACGAGCTGATCGCCACCAGCGCCATCAGCACGACCCAGCCGCGCCCGAACAGGCGATGGCGCGCGGTGCCCTTTTTCATCAGAAAGGTGACGCCGCCCAGCGCCAGCGCGGCGCCGGCCGCGCCCGCGTGGACCAGGATCAAAGGGGTGAATTCCATATCGTTTCTCCTGCCGGTTGAACATGGACGGCATTCTCGCGGGCACCACCGGACGGCGCCAGCGCGATGCGACGAAACGCCGTTCGGGAGGCGCGAAGCGTCGAAAAATGGCGAAACGTGGCGGCGACGCCGATGACACCGTATTTAACTTTCGGCAGTATTTTTACTACTGTCTGGCCGGCAACGGCTGACCTACACTGGGACAGCCCGAAATCCGCCGGCACCGTCCGGCACCACAACAAAGCGGGACGCCAACCAGGAGGAGACCATGAAGACAAGGATCTGCGTATTCGCGGCCGCGCTCGGCCTGTCGATCGGCGCGACGGCCCAGAATGCGGCGCCGATCAAGATCGGCACCAACTGCACGCTGGAAGGCCAGTCCGGCGAAATGGGCGTGTCGGTGCTGTCGGCGCTGCGCATCGCGGTGGGTGAAATCAACGCCGTCGGCGGCGTCGGCGGCCGCAAGCTGCAGCTGATCGAGCGCGACGATAAGGCCGACCCGGCCATCGGCCGCGCGGTCGCCGAAGACCTGGTGCACAAGGAAAAGGTGGTGGCCACCATCGGCTACTGCAATTCCGGCGTCGCTGCCAAGGCGATCGACGTCTACCAGGAAGCCAAGGTGCCGCTGATCATCCCGGTCGCCACCGGCACCGCGATCACCAAGAAGTACGCGCCGCCGGCCGCCGCCGAAAACTACATCTTCCGCGTCGCCATGGCCGACGAGCGGCAGGTCGACTTCATCCTGCAGGAAATGATCGACCGCCGCGGCCTGTCGAAGATCGCGGTGTTCGCCGACGACACCGGCTACGGCGAAGGCGGGCTGAAGGACGTCGAGCGGCTGCTGGCGGCGCGCGGCATGAAGCCGGTCGCGGTCGAGCGCTTCAAGCAGGGCGTTGC
>JBATWJ010000309.1:0-1668 GCA_049672545.1 Burkholderiaceae bacterium | reverse complement strand
GCGCCGGCTGACACCACGCCGCCCCCGGCGCCCGCGCCCGCTCCCGATACGTCCAGTGCGACGCCTCCGGCCAGCGGCAGTGCTGCCGGTACCGCGTCCGACATGGCCAGCAAGGCTGGCGACGCGGTCGAGGACAGCGTGATCACGGCCAAGGTCAAGGCGGCGCTGTTGGCCGATTCGTCGGTCAAGGGCACCGACATCAATGTCGATACCAGCCAGGGCACCGTGACGCTATCGGGCAACGTCGACAGCCAGGCTCAGATCGACAGCGCGCTGCGCATCACGCAAGGCATCGACGGCGTCAAGAACGTCGACAACAAGCTGGCCGTCAAGGCCGGTTAGCGCGCCGCCGGTGCGCAATACTTGCCGACCGCTTGCTCCGTCATTCGACGCGGGCCGCGGTCGGCGTTCATCGGCTGCTTCCGGCCACATTTTCCATGAAGGAAAGCCCGTTCCATGCCGCATGTGCTGATTGTCGACGACGATCCGAATACCCGTGAAGCCCTGAAGGAAATCATCGTCGCCGAAGACTGCAGCGTCGCTCAGGCCGACGGCGTGCGCGCCGCCCGCGAACAGGTGGTGCGGCAGCGGCCGGACGTAGTGCTGATCGACCTGAAGCTGCCGGACGGCAACGGCATCGATCTGTTCAATGAGCTGAATTGCCGGCCCGGTGTCGAGATCGTACTGATCACCGGCCATGCCAGCGTCGAAACGGCGGTCGAGGCGCTGCGTCTGGGAGCCGCCGATTACCTGACCAAGCCGATCAACCTGCGCCGGTTGCAGTCGCTGCTGGCGCGCGTCCCGCGCACCGCCGACCTGAAGCACGAGATCGGCGAACTGCGCGGCGAGCTGCGCCGCCTCGGGCATTTCGGCAGCATGCTCGGCACGTCGCCGGCGATGCAAAAGCTGTATAACCAGATCGCCCGGGTAGCGCCGACCGAGGCGACCGTGCTGCTGCTGGGCGAGTCCGGCACCGGCAAGGAAATGGCGGCGCAGACCATCCACGACCTCAGCCTGCGGCAGAAGCAAGCCTTCCTGCCGGTCAATTGCGGCGCCATTTCGCCGCAACTGATCGAAAGCGAGATCTTCGGTCACGAGAAGGGCAGCTTCACCGGCGCCGATCGCCAGCACAAGGGCTATTTCGAGCGCGCCAGCGGCGGCACGCTGTTCCTCGACGAAATCACCGAGATGCCGATCGAACTGCAGGTGAAGCTCTTGCGGGTGCTAGAATCCGGTTCCTTCATGCGCATCGGCGGTCACCAGGAACTGGAGACCGACGTGCGTATCATCGCCGCCAGCAACCGCGACCCGCTGGACGCGGTGGCGCAGGGTGTGCTGCGACTCGACCTGTACCACCGACTGAACGTGTTTCCGCTGGAAATCCCGCCGCTGCGCGATCGCGGCGACGATATCGAACTGCTGGCGCACGCCTTCCTCGACGAATTCAACCGCGCGCACGGCACCGCCAAGCGGCTGGCACCGGACGCGGCGGCGGCGCTGGCCGGCTACCACTGGCCCGGCAACGTGCGCGAACTGCGCAATCTGATGGAGCGCATCGCGCTGTTCCTGGCGGCCGAACCGTTGCAGGCGCTGTCGCCCGGCTTCATGCTGGCCAGCGCGCCGGAACTGGCGGGCGGCAGCGCCGCCCAGGCGCTGCCGGTGCCGGCC
>JBATWJ010000308.1:0-2444 GCA_049672545.1 Burkholderiaceae bacterium | reverse complement strand
GGCGCCGCGCGCGTATCGGCCACGCGCAGCCGCGCGCCGCAGCGCAGCAGCCACAGCGCCATCGCCAGGCCGGTTTCGCCCAGTCCCAGCACCAGTACGTGTTTGCCGTTGTAAATCATCGTAGTTTCAAGGTCGACAGGCCGAACAACACCAGCATCATCGTGATGATCCAAAAGCGGACCACCACCTGGGTTTCCTTCCAGCCCTTCTGCTCGTAGTGATGGTGCAGCGGCGCCATCAGCAGGATGCGGCGGCCGGTGCCATAGCGCTTCTTGGTGGCCTTGAAGTACAGCACCTGCAGCATTACCGACATGGTTTCGACGACGAAGATGCCGCCCATGATGAACAGCACGATTTCCTGGCGCACGATGACGGCGATCGTGCCCAGCGCGCCGCCGAGCGCCAGCGCGCCGACGTCGCCCATGAAAACTTGCGCCGGATGCGCGTTGTACCAGAGGAAGGCGAGGCCGGCACCGGCCATCGCGCCGCAAAATATCAGCAGCTCGCCGGCCCCGGGAATGTGCGGAATGAACAGATACTTGGCGTAATTGGCGCTGCCGGTCAGATAGGCGAACAGCCCGAGCGCGGAACCGACCATCACCGTCGGCATGATCGCCAGGCCGTCCAGGCCGTCGGTCAGGTTGACCGCGTTGCTGGTACCGACGATCACGAAGTAGGTCAGCGCGATGAAGCCCCAGACGCCGAGCGGATAGCTGATCGTCTTGAAGAACGGCACGATCAGGTCCGCCTTCGGCGGCAAATCGAGGCTGAAGCCGGACTGCACCCAGGCCACGAACAAGTCCCATACCTGCAGGTTGGTCGATTCCGACACGGAAAAGGCCAGGTACAGCGCAGCGACGATACCGATCGCCGACTGCCAGAAATACTTTTCGCCGGAGCGCATCCCTTCCGGATTCTTGTAGACCACCTTGCGATAGTCGTCGACCCAGCCGATGGCGCCGAAGCCGAGCGTCACCACCAGCACCACCCAGATGAAGCGGTTGCCGAGGTCGGTCCACAGCAGCGTCGACACGGCGATCGAGATCAGGATCAGGACACCGCCCATGGTCGGTGTTCCGGATTTCACCAAATGCGTCTGCGGCCCGTTGGCGCGCACCGCCTGGCCGACCTTCATCCGGGTCAGCATGCGGATCACCGCCGGCCCCGCCAGCAGGCCGATCACCAGTGCCGTCAGGGTCGCGAACACCGCGCGGAAGGTGATGAAGCCGAACACCCGCAGCGGCCCCACGTACTCCTGAAAATATTGCGCCAGCCAGAGCAGCATGTCAGTGGGACTCCTTCGGTTGTTCGCCGGTCAGGCGCTGCACCAGCCGCTCCATCCGCATGAAGCGCGAGCCCTTCACCAGCACCGTGGCAGACGGCGTCAGCAGCGACTCCAGCGCCGTGGCCAGCGCGTCGATGTGCCCGAAGTGGCGGCCGCTACCAAACGCGGCCGCGGCCTCGCTCGTCAGTTCACCGAGCGTCAACAACTGCTCGATACCGCGTCTGCGCGCATAGGCGCCGATTTCCTGGTGAAACTGGCGCCCGTTGTTGCCGACTTCTCCCATGTCGCCCAGCACCAGGATGCGTGGCGCCGCCGCCTGCGCCAGCACGTCGATGGCGGCGCGCACCGAATCCGGGTTGGCGTTGTAGGTATCGTCGATCACGCAGGCGCCATTGGCGGCGGTCTTCTTCTGCAGGCGGCCGGCCACAGGCGCGAAGGCTTCCAGCCCGTGCCGGATCGCATCGACATCGATGCCGACCGCCAGCGCGCAGGCGGTCGCCGCCAGCGCATTGCGAACGTTGTGCATGCCGGCCGCCGCCAGCCGCACCGTGAACTGCCGGTTTCCGGCGCTAATCGACAGCACACTGCCGAAGGCATCGGCGCGGTAGGTGCAGCGCACGTCGGCGTCGTCGCACAGACCGAAGGTCAGCACGCGCCGTCCCGGCTGCTGCTGCGCGTAGCCGCGCCACAGCGCGGCGAACGGATCGTCGGCCGGGAACACCGCCACGCCGTCCGGCGGCAGCGCGCGCAGCACCGCGCCGTTTTCCTCGGCAACGGCAGCCACCGTGGCCATGAACTCCTGGTGTTCGCGCTGCGCGTTGTTGACCAGCCCGACCGTCGGCTCCGCAATCGACGCCAGCAGCGCGATCTCGCCCGGATGGTTCATGCCCAGCTCGACCACCGCGGCGTCCTGCTCGGGCCGCAGGCCGAACAGTGTCAACGGCACGCCGATCTCGTTGTTCAGGTTGCCGCGCGTGGCCAGATAGCGGCCGGGGCCGAAGCGCGCCGCCAGGATCGATGAAATCATTTCCTTGACCGTGGTCTTGCCGTTGCTGCCGGTAACGCCGATCAGCGGCAGGTCGAAGCGGCGCCGCCAGCAGCGCGCAATACGGCCGAGCGCGGTGCGGCTGTCGGCGACGATCAACGCCGGCGCTTCGAC
>JBATWJ010000307.1:0-2972 GCA_049672545.1 Burkholderiaceae bacterium | reverse complement strand
AACCAGCGCTCATACAGGCTGGCCCAAAACACCGCCGACACATGGTGGGCGCCGTAGCCGGTGGCGGTGTAGCGCAGGCTCGGGCGGTCCTGCCGGAACGCCCGCCGGCCCCACAGGAAATGGCTGGTGGCGTTGGTGGGCGCGTACGGCGTACCGTTCTCGGCGACGCTGCATAGCGCCAGCACGGCGGTGGAGGCAACGCTGGCGATGCTGCCGGACCAGGTGCCGTCGCGCAGCGCCTCATGCCAGGTCTTCATGCTGTTTTCCTCGGTGCGGTGGACGGGGCGGGGACGAGACGCGATTCGTACCGCTTACCGCTCTGACGGCGTCGGCGGCCGGTTGGTTCTACCGCACGTACGCTTATGCGCAGCCCGGACATCTTGCCGATTTCCAATATACTCCCTATGCAAGACTTTCATGTCTCGCATGAAACGGCATTTTTTACAACATACTCCCAATTTGTACAGCGCGATCAGGATGGCTTGCAACCATCCTGGCCGATGCAGCCACAGCCGCCAGAACGGACCGTTGATGGCCGACGACCGACATCCGCAGCGCGTGACGCTGTGCCAACCTGCCGCCGACAGCCTTCCCTATCCAGGTCGCGGGCGCATTGCCATGTTTTCTGCCGCGCCGCCGCAGTGGTACGGATATTGCGACCCCTCCCAGTCTGGTTCTGTTTTCAACGTTCGTTTTTCATTGGAGGAAATATGCGTAAGTCATCCTCGGCATTGCTGGTCGCGCTGCTGGCGACGGCCGGCCTGGCCTTTGCCCAATCATCGACCACCGACACCGGCGGCGGCAGCTCGGGCAGTTCGATGAGTTCCGGCAGTGGCAGCTCGATGGGTTCCGGCAGCTCGGGCGGCTCCAGCGGCTCGATGGATTCCGGCGGCTCGTCCGGCAGCTCGGGTTCGTCCGATTCGTCGGGCACGTCCGGCACTTCCGGCTCCTCGGGGTACGGCAGCAGCGGAAGCAGCGGCATGAGCGGCGCGCGGCCCGATTGTCCGACCACCGGCGCCTCCGGCAGCTCGTCCAGCATGGATTGCGCGACCAACTCGTCCGGCGGCAGCTCGTCCGGTTCGTCGGGCTCCGGTTCCGATTCGTCCGGCAGCAGCACCGGCGGCTCATCCGGCAGCATGGGTTCCGGCTCATCCGGGTCTTCCGGCGGCAGCATGGATTCCGGCTCCGGTTCGTCCGGCGGCAGCGACACCGGCCCCAACCGCTACAACGGCTCGTCCACCGGCAAGTAGTCGCCCCTTCCCTGGCGCGGCGACCCTTGCGGCCGCCGCGCTTTTCCGTTTGCGGGAGTGGCGCGTTCAGCGCCCGCCGTCGAAGCGCTTGCTCAATCCCTGCCAGCAATCCAGGTAACCTCGCTGCAATTGCGGTGCGTCCAGTGCGGCGCGCGTCGGCCGGATCACGTAACGGCTTTCGAACATGAAGGCCAGCGTGTTGTCGATGCGCTGCGGCGCCAGTTCGGCGTTGCTGGCCCGCTCGAAGGTAGCGGCGTCCGGTCCGTGGCCGGACATGCAATTGTGCAGGCTGCCGCCGCCGGGCACGAAGCCTTCGGCCTTGGCGTCGTAGGCGCCCTGCACCAGCCCCATGTATTCGCTCATCACGTTGCGATGGAACCACGGCGGCCGGAAGGTATTTTCGGCGACCATCCAGCGCGGCGGGAAGATCACGAAATCGACGTTGGCGATACCGGCCGTATCCGACGGCGAGGTCAGCACCGTGAAGATCGACGGGTCGGGATGGTCGTAGCTGACCGTGTTGATGGTATTGAAGCGCGCCAGGTCGTACTTGTACGGCGCATAGTTGCCGTGCCAGCCGACCACGTCCAGCGGCGAATGGCCGATGTCGGCGCGCCATAGCCGCCCCATGAATTTCGAGACCAGCTCGAAGTCACCTTCGCGCTCCTCGTAGGCCGCCACCGGCGCCAGGAAGTCGCGCGCATTGGCCAGGCCGTTGGCGCCGATCGGCCCCAGTTCCGGCAGCCGCAGCAACGCGCCGTAGTTTTCGCAGAGATAGCCGCGCGCGGCGCCATCAGGCAGTTCGACGCGGAAACGCAGCCCGCGCGGCAGTACCGCGATCTCGCCCGGCGCGACATCCAGCAAGCCGAGCTCGGTCGCCAGCTGCAGCGCGCCCTGCTGCGGCACCAGCAGCAGTTCGCCGTCGGCATTGCTGAAGAAGCGGTCGCGCATCGGGCGGTTAGCCGCATACAGGTGGATGCCGATGCCGGTCTGCTGCGCGCAATCGCCGTTGCCGGCGACGGTGAACAGGCCGTCGATGAAATCGGTGGCGGCGTCGGGAATCGGGAATGGATCCCAGCGCAATTGGTTCGGCGGCGTCTCGGCTTCATCGAACGGCGCGCTACGCAGCCATGCGTGCGGCAGCGGCTCGAACGGCCCGTGCACCGCCGCCGGCCGCATCCGGTACAGCCAGCTGCGGCGGTTATGCGCGCGCAGCGCCGTGAAGGCGGTGCCCGACCATTGCTCGGCGTACAGCCCATAGGCGACTTTCTGCGGCGAATTGCGGCCGGCCGGCAACACGCCGGGCAAGGCTTCGCTGGCGAATTCGTTGCCGAAACCGGATTGGTATTCCAGCGTGCTGTCCATGCAAGACTCCTTGAAACGGAAAGGCCGCGTGCGGCCTCAGAGGTCGGCGCGCGCCAGCCGCAGCGCCTCCTGCAGGACTTCCGGCGCGCCGATGTGGTTGGCCAGCAGCAGGATCAGCTTGGCGTTCAGCATCTGGCTCTGCGCCTCGGTGAGCTCCTGGTGGGCGTCGAGCAGCGCCTGGTAGAAGTCGTCCGGCTGCGCCAGGTTCGGTTCGGTGTTCAGTCGCGTAGGCATTCTTGACCGCCAGTCCTCAGGTGAGTTCGTTGCAGGTGGCGCGCGCCAGCGCCCGCCGCACGGCGTCGGCGTCGAAACGGCGCCAGCGCGCGCACACGTGCTGGTCGGGGCGCAGCAGATAGC
>JBATWJ010000306.1:0-2550 GCA_049672545.1 Burkholderiaceae bacterium | reverse complement strand
GCTTCGAAGCGCTCGCAGCGTCCGTGTTCGAATACGCCGACGCCGAGCGTTCCGACAGCGGCGGCCGGAGCGCCCTGTTGTGACAGTGCCGCCGCCAGCCACTGGCTGCAGGAAGTCTTGCCGTTGGTACCGGTCACGGCGGCCACGAACAGCGCCGCGTCCGGCTGCCGGTAGAAAGCGTTGGCCAGTACGCCGGCATGGCGCTTCAGGTCGGCGACCGGCAGATGCGGGGCGTACCATTCGTCGCGCCAGGCAAATCCAGCCGGGTCGTAAAGCACGGCGGCGGCGCCGTTTTGCAGCGCATGGCCGATATGGGCGCGCCCGTCGCCGGCATCGCCGGGAAAGGCGAAGAAAACGTCGCCGCTGCCGATGCGGCGCGAATCGGCGGCCAACTGCGCCTGCGGCGCCGTCGTGCGCAGCCAGTCGAGTGCGCCCTGCAGCGAAGGAGTCAGCGGCGCCATCACATGCTTTCCTCGACCGGATTGGCCGGCATGATGATGTTGGTGACCGACGAATCCGGCGCCACGTTCAATGCCCGCAGCGCATTGGCGGCGACCGACGCGAACACCGGTGCCGCCACCGTGCCGCCGTAATAGGAGTGGCCGCTGGCCGGCTCGTCGATCATCACGGCGATGATGATGCGTGGATCGGAGGCCGGCGCGAAGCCGACGAACGAGCCTACGTACTTGTTGACGTACTTGCCGCCGACGATCTTGTAGGCGGTGCCGGTCTTGCCGCCGACCCGGTAGCCGGGAACCTGCGCGCGCGGCGCGGTACCCTCCGGACCGACCACGGTTTCCAGCATCTTGCGCAGCTCGCGCGCCGTGCGGGCGGACACGACACGCTGGCTGATCGGCGCGTCGGTCGATTTGTGGAAGGTGACCGGGATCATTTCGCCGTCGCGCGCGAAGATCATGTAGGCGCGCGCCAGCTGGATCAGCGACACCGAAATGCCATGGCCATAGCTCATCGTCGCCTGCTCGATCGGACGCCACGACTTGTACGGGCGCACGCGGCCGGCCACGGCGCCGGGGAAGCCGACCTTCGGCTGCTGGCCGAAGCCGATGTTGGTGAACAGCTCCCACATTTCGCGCGGCGGCATTTCGAGCGCGATCTTGGCGGTGCCGATGTTGGAGGATTTCTGGATGATCTGACTGACCGTCAGCATGCCATGCGCATGTGAATCGCCGATGGTGGCGGTGCCGATCGTCATGCGGCCGGGCGCGGTCTGGAAGGTCGTGTCCGGCGTCACCCGCTGTGTCTCCAGCGCCAGCGCGACGGTGAACGGCTTCAACGTCGAACCCGGCTCGAAAGTGTCGGTCAGCACCCGGTTGCGCAACTGGGCGCCGGTCAGCACCGAGCGGTCGTTCGGGTTGTAGCTCGGCAGGTTGGCCAGCGCCAGCACCTCGCCGGTCTTGACGTCGAGGACGACGATACCGGCCGCCTTCGCCTTGTATTTCTCGACCGCTTCCTTCAGGTGCGAAAACGCGATGTATTGGATCTTGCTGTCGATCGACAGCGCCAGGTCGCGGCCGTCGTGCGGCTCGCGGACCGCCTCGATGTCCTCGACGATATGGCCGAGGCGATCCTTGATCACGCGCCGGCTGCCGGTGACTCCGGCCAGCGATTTCTGCGCCGCCAGCTCCATACCGTCCTGGCCCACGTCCTCGACGTTGGTGAAGCCGACCACGTGCGCCATCACTTCCCCTTCCGGGTAATAACGCTTGTATTCCTTGCGCGTGTGGACGCCTTCGATGCCGAGCTTGACGATGCGCTCGGCGACATCGTTTTCGACTTGTCGCTTCAGGTAGACGAAGCTGCGGTCCGAATCGAGTTTCTTGCGCAGTTCGGTCTCGCCAATGTCGAGCAGGCGCGCCAACGCGCGCAGCTTGTCCGGCGGCGCCTGCAGCACGTCGTCGGGAATCGCCCAGATCGCCTTGACCGGCACCGAGGACGCCAGCACGTTGCCGTTGCGGTCGGTGATCTTGCCGCGCGTGGCCGGCAGTTCCAGCGTGCGGACGTAGCGCGAAGCCCCCTGCTTTTGCAGGAAATCGGTCGAGATTCCCTGCAGCCACAGCGCACGGCCGGCCAGCGCGGCGAAGGCGGCGAACAGTACGAACAACACGAAGCGCGAGCGCCACGCCGGCAGCCGCATCTGCAGCACCGGGCTGGAGGAAAAGGACACGCCGCGGGCGGCGGCGGTGCGGGCCGGCGCGCGCGTCATTTGCCCCCCGCGGTCAGGAACTGGGTACGGGCGGCGGTCAGCGCCATCATGTTCAGGTCACGAATGGCGTTGGCCTCGATGCGGGCGTGCTTGCCGAGCGTCGATTGATCGAGCTGCAGTTGCGCCCATTCGATCTCCAGTTCGCGGCCGGCGGTCTGCGCCCGCTCCAGTTCGATGAACAGGCGGCGCGCCTGGTATTGCGCATTGACCAGCGACAGCGCGCACAGCACCAGGGCTGCCGCCAGGATGACGTTCAGGCGCGCGATCACGGCGACCCCGCCCTGGCTGCCGGCAGACGCTCGGCAACCCGCATCACGGCCGAGCGC
>JBATWJ010000305.1:0-2493 GCA_049672545.1 Burkholderiaceae bacterium | reverse complement strand
GAGGCCGCCAGTGCCAGCGCGGCCAGCGCTGCCGGCACCGCGTTCAATCGAAAAAACCTCATTTGTTCAGCTTGCGGATGCGTTCGGACGGCGTGATGACGTCGGTTAAGCGAATGCCGAACTTGTCGTTGACCACCACCACCTCGCCCTGGGCGATCAGGCAGCCGTTGACCAGCACGTCCATCGGCTCGCCGGCCAGGCCGTCCAGCTCGACCACCGAGCCCTGCGCCAGCTGCAGCAGGTTCTTGATCGCGATCTTGGTGCGGCCCAGCTCGACCGTCAGCTGCACCGGGATGTCGAGGATGAAGTCGATGTCGTTGTGGGTGTCGCCGCGCGGCGAAGGGTTGCCGAAATCCTGGAATACCTGGGCCGCGGTCGCCTTGGCTTCGCGCGCGGTGGCTTCGGCCTGGGCGGTGATGTCGGCCTGGGTTTGCTCGGCCATGGCCGCGCCCCAGTCGTCGTCGGTGATGCCCTGGGTATCGGCGTTGTCAGACATGTTCATCTCCTTGGAATTCGGAATTGGCCTGCGTCAGCAGCTTTTCCACGCGCAGCGCGTACTGGCCGTTGAGCTTGCCGTAGCTGCATTCCATCACCGGCACGCCGTCCACCTTGGCCTCCACCGTTTCCGGAATCGCCAGCGGAATCACGTCGCCGGCCTTCATGTTCAGGATGTCGCCCAGCGTTACGCGGGCACTGCCGAGGTCGGCGACCAGCTCGACTTCTGCGGTCTGGATCTGCTGCGTCATCAGCCGGATCCAGCGCTTGTCGACTTCCAGCGTCTCGCCCTGCAGGCTGGAGGTCAGCAGGTCGCGCACCGGTTCGATGGTCGAATAGGGCGTGCAGAAGTGCATTTCGCCGGATACCTGGCCCAGCTCGATGGTGAAGGTGGTCGCCACCACCACTTCGTTCGGCGTGGCGATGTTGGCGAACTGGGTGTTCATTTCGGAGCGCACGTATTCGAACGAGATCGGATACACCGGCTCCCACGACTTCGCATAGGTTTCGAACACGATGTCCAAGAGGCGCGAAATGATACGCTGCTCGGTCTGCGTGAAGTCGCGCCCCTCGACCCGGGTGTGGAAGCGGCCGTCGCCGCCGAACAGATTGTCGACCATCAGAAACACCAGCGTCGGATCGAACACGATCAGCGCGGTCCCGCGCAGCGGCTTGATGTGCACCAGGTTGAGGTTGGTCGGCACCACCAGGTTGCGGATGAATTCGCTGTATTTGGAGACCCGCACCGGCCCGACCGACACTTCCGAACTGCGGTGCAGGAAGTTGAACAGGCCGATGCGCAGCAGCCGTGCGAAGCGCTCGTTGATGATTTCCAGCGTCGGCATGCGGCCGCGCACGATTCTTTCCTGGGTCGCCAGGTTGTACGGGCGGATGCCGGTCGGGTCCTCCTCCGGGCGTACCTCGTCCTGTTCGCCGGTGACGCCTTTCAGCAGCGCATCGACTTCTTCCTGGGAAAGAAAATTGTCGGCCATGGCCTCGCTCTGGTCTTACTGGATCACGAAAGAGGTGAAGAATACGTCCGATACCGACTGCGGGTCACCGCCGGCGACGAACGGCTCCGTCACCTGGGAGATGATGTCCTCGGACAGCTTCTTCTTGCCCTCGACACTGGAGATTTCACTCGCCTTCTTGCTCGACAGCAGCATCAGCAGCCGGCTGCGCACCTGCGGCATGTACAGCTTGATGCGGTCCACCTGTGCCTGGTCGGCCACCTGCAGCGTCAGCGCCACCTGCAGATACTGGTCGCCGGCCTCGCCCGGCGTCAGGTTGACGGTAAACGGCTCGACCACGATGAATACCGGCGGCTTCGGCGCTTCGCGCACCGGCGCCTCGGCCCCGGCCGGCGGCCGGAAAAACCACCAGGCGGCAAAGCCAGCGCCGACCACCGCCAGCAGGGTCAGCAGCAGCAGTGAATACAGCAGCTTGCGCGACTTGCGCGGCGGCTCCGCCGGCGTTTCCGGGACCGGCTGGACGGCCGGCGCCGGCTTCGGCACCGCGCGTGGAATGGTTCTCGGGCTCGATGTGGCCATCCTGTTTCCTCTGTCCGCCCAAGGCGGACTCGTTGAACGCAATTATCTGGAAAAAGCCGCGCTCTTCATGCGCGGAAGAGAGGGCTGAAGCCGCGTCATATCGGCGCTTTTATGTTACTCGATGCCGGAAACAAATGTTTCATCACGTCAATTTTTAGATGACGTGGGACGATGATCGATTTAACGGCAGCGTCGACGGAAGATGAAGGGAGGAGGGGCCGGGCGGTTGGCATTTGCTGCCCAGTCCGCGCCGGTTTTCATGGTTGAAATGATAAACCCGGGAGTATGCCTAAAAATCGGCCTATCCCGGGTGTGTTTCGTGCAGCTTGGATAATACTCTTGCCAGTATAAAAGAGGCTCAGGCGAAGGTATCGACCAGGCCACGGCCGGCGGCGGAGGCTTGCGCCGCGCGCGGCACCGGGAGCGCCGTCTCGACGCCGGCCACGGC
>JBATWJ010000304.1:0-2893 GCA_049672545.1 Burkholderiaceae bacterium | reverse complement strand
GTCGCCGGCCGGGCGCGCCAGCGGCCAGCCGGCCACGACGCCGGTCAACGTATCGCGGCCTTTACCGGCCAGTGGGCGAGTGCCATCGACGCGACCGGCGATATGCGTCAGCGCCTCGTCCACCTGGTCGATCAGGATCAGGCACAGGTCGCCCGGATCGAGGCTGGCGAGCGCGGTGTCGATTGCCAGGAACTCGCCGTGGATTTCCTGGATCGACGTGGTGCGCGGCGCGCCGGCCAGGCCTTCGCGCAGCAGCGCCACCACTTCGCCGTCGGCGCGCCCGCGCTGGCACTGGTCTTCGTACAGGATCACCTGATCGAAAGCGGCACCGAGAATTTCGGTCTGGCGTCGGATGTCGATGTCGCGGCGGTCGCCGGCACCGCTGATGACGGCGACGCGGCGCCGCGCCGGCATCTTTTCGATGGTGTCGGTCAGCGCCCGGATCGCGTCCGGGTTGTGTCCGTAGTCGGCGATCAGCGTCGCGCCGCGATAGGAAAACACGTTGAAGCGGCCAGGCGCGGTGCCGGCGTCGCTGACGAAGCCTGCCAGCGCGGCGCGGATCGTCTGCCAGTCGATGCCCAGGCCCCAGGCGGCGGCGATCGCCGCCATCGCGTTCTCGACCTGGAAGCCGATCATGCCGCCAGCGGTCAGCGGAATCTGCGCCAGCGCCAGTTCTTCCCTGCGACCGTTTTCGAAGGCGACGATATGGGCGCCTTCGCGATACACCACGCGCAACCCCTTGGCCCGATGGGTGGCGATCAGCGGATGGTCGCGCTCGGTGGCAAAGAAGATCACCGAGCCGGGGCAATCCTTGGCCATGCTGGCAACCAGCGGATCAGCAGCATTCAGCACCGCGAAGCCGGTGGGCGCGACGTTCTGCACGATCACGCGCTTGACCACTGCCAAATCCTCGACGGTGCTGATGAAGCTCAGGCCCAGGTGGTCGCCGAGGCCGATGTTGGTGACGACGGCGACGTCGCAGCGGTCGAAGCCGAGCCCCTCGCGCAGCACGCCGCCGCGCGCGGTCTCGAACACCGCGGCATCGACGTCCGGATGCATCAGCACGTTGCGCGCGCTCTTCGGACCGCTGCAGTCGCCAGTGTCGACCCGTTCGCCATTGACGTAGACGCCGTCGGTACTGGTCAGGCCGACCCGCAACTGCTGGCTGGCCAGGAGGTGCGCGATCAGGCGCGCGGTGGTGGTCTTGCCGTTGGTGCCGGAGACCGCGACCACCGGGATGCGGCCGTTGTCGCCGGGCGCATACATCGACGCGATGATCGCTTCTCCGACGTCGCGGCCGGTGCCGAACGACGGCTGCAGGTGCATCCGTAGGCCGGGCGCGGCGTTGACCTCGACGATGCCGCCGCCTTGCTCTTCCAGCGGCGTGATGACGTTGTCGCAGACGACGTCGATGCCGCAGACGTCGAGTCCGACCATGCGCGCCGCTTCCACCGCGCGCGCCGCCATTTCCGGATGGACGTCGTCGGTGACGTCGGTGGCGGTGCCACCGGTCGACAGGTTGGCGTTGTTGCGCAGGACCACGCGCGTGCCCTTGGCGGGAACGCTGTCGAGCGTATAGCCGCGCTTGGCCAGCGTGGCGCGCGCGATATCGTCGAGCCGGATCTTGGTCAGCGAGGTCGCGTGGCCGTCGCCGCGCAGCGGATCGCGGTTGATCCGTTCCACCAGCTCGGCGATCGTGTGCACGCCGTCGCCGGTGACCTGCGGCGGCGTGCGGCGGGCGGCCGCCACCAGTTTGTCGCCGACCACCAGCAGACGGTAGTCGTGGCCGGACAGATAGCGTTCGACGATCACTTCGTCGCCGATCTCGCGTGCGGCGGCGTAGGCGGCGATCACTTCCTCGCGGCTGTTCAGGTTGACCGCCACGCCCTTGCCCTGGTTGCCGTCGCGCGGCTTGAGCACCACCGGCGCACCGATTTCCTGCGCCGCGGCCCAGGCATCTTCGGCATCCTCGACCGCGCGCCCGTTCGGTACTGGCACGCCGGCCGCTGACAGCAGGAATTTGGTCAATTCCTTGTCCTGCGCGATCGCTTCGGCGATGGCGCCGGTGCGGTCGGTTTCCGCCGCCTGGATGCGGCGTTGACGGCTGCCCCAGCCGAACTGCACCAGGCTGCCTTCGGTCAGGCGCCGGAACGGGATACCGCGCCGCACCGCGGCCTGGACGATGGCGCCGGTGCTGGGGCCGAGCCGCATGTCTTCGTCGAGCGCGCGCAGTTGCGCCAGCGCATCCTCGAGCGCGAACGGCTGATCGTCCAGCGCGCTCTGGCACAGTGCCTGCGCCAGTTCGAACGCAAGGCGGCCGACCGCTTCCTCGGTGTATTCGACCACCACCTGGTAGGTGCCGCTCTCCACCGTTTCCACCGTGCGCGAGAAAGAAATCGGGCAGCCGGCCTGCGCCTGCAGCCCGAACGCCGCGTATTCGAGCACGTGCGCCAGCGACAGTACCGGTTCCTCGTCATGCGGATGCAGGAAGCTGATTTGCGGGAAGCGGGCGCGCAGCCGCGCCTCGAAGCCCGGGATGGACGCCACCGAGCGTTCCGGGCCGGAACAGCAGACGATGGCTTCGATGGCGGTACGCCGGCTCCACAGGTTGGGGCCGCGCAGTGCCCGTATCCGCGATATATCCATGGACAGTTCCTTTCTGAGCTGTTTCGCGTCAGTGCAAAACGGTGGATTGGTGATTGGCGGCGAAGCCGGCCGGCTTTTCCTGTGGCGTTTCGAGGCCGGCGCGGATCACATCGGCCGGCATGCCGAGCGCCCAGGCGGCGGCCACCGCCGCCAGCACGGTTTCAATGCGCGCCGCCGCCGCCGGCGCGAACAGCGTGTCGGGACCGAGCGTGGCGAGCGTGGTCTGCTGCTGGCCGCTGGCCAGGAT
>JBATWJ010000303.1:0-7203 GCA_049672545.1 Burkholderiaceae bacterium | reverse complement strand
GGCTGGTCAATCAGCTGATCGGCTGGCTATGGCCGCAGCCGCGGCCGTTCGCCATCGGCCTCGGCCACACGCTGGTCGTGCATACGGCGAATTTTTCCTTCCCCAGCAATCACCTGGCGGTGACCTGGGCCGTCGCCTTCAGCCTGTTGATGGGGCGCGGCGGGCGTCGCCTCGGCCTGGCGCTGGCGCTATTGGGCGTGCCGATCGCCTGGGCGCGTATCTACGTCGGCGTCCATTTTCCGCTCGATATGCTGGGCGCAACGCTGGTGGCGCTGGCCTGTGCCGTGCTGGCGCGCGCCGCGGCGCGCTGTTACCTGCCGGCTGCCTACCAGATGGCGATGCGCGTCCACGGCGCCGCCACCGGCCGGCTGCGCGAAGAACGCCACGAATAGCCGGCCGGCGCCGCTGGCGCTGCCGCTACGCGACGATCACCACTTCCGCCTTGCCTTCCTTGCGCAGCAGGTTGATGCCGACGTTGTTCGGATAGCGCTGCAGTTGCAGGTCGACGCTGCTGTTGCCGATTGCCAGATTGGTGATGGTGACGCTGTCCAGGAACGGCGGCAGCTGCGGATTGCGGAAGCGGATTTCCTGCTTTTCGGAATCGAACGACAGGCCGAGGCAGGCCTGCAGCAGGTAGAACACGGCCGCCGCCGACCATGCCTGCGGCGAGCAGGCGACCGGGTACAGCGTCGGACCTTCGTCGGGACGCTGTTCGAAACCGCAGAACAGTTCCGGCATCCGGTGTTGGTCCATGAACAGGCTGGCCTCGCGCAGACCGGCGAACACCGCCATCGCCTTGCCGGTGAAACCGTAACGCGCCAATCCGTCGGCGATCAGCGCATTGTCGTGCGGCCAGACCGAGCCGTTGTGGTAGGCCATCGGGTTATAGCGCACTTCGCGTGCGGCGAGCGTGCGCACGCCCCAGCCGCAGAACGAATCCTCGCGCAGCAGGCGGTCTGCCACCCGCTTCGCGTAATGCGGCTCGGCGATGCCGGACCACAGCGCGTGGCCGGCGTTGGAAGTGGCCACCGCGCATTGCCGCTTTTCGCCGTCCAGCGCCAGCGCGTAGCTGCCGATCGCTTCGCACCAGAACACCTGGTTGAATTTCTGCTTCAGCTGTTGCGCCTGCCGCTCCAGCTCGTGCGCCAGCGCCGTCTCGTGCAGCAGGCGCGCCAGCCGCGCCGCCTGCTGCTTGGCTTCGTAGACGTAGCCCTGCACCTCGCACAACGCGATCGGCGCTTCCGCCATGCGGCCGTCGGCGTGAAATACCGAATCGTGCGAGTCCTTCCAGCCCTGCTGCGCCAGGCCTTTGTCGGTGTAGCGTGCATATTCGACGAAGCCATCGCCGTCGCGGTCGCCGTAGCGGTCGATCCAGGTCAGCGCGTTCTTGATATTGCCCCAGATGTCGCGGATGAAGTCGAGGTCGCCGGTGCGCTCGTAATAGGCGCCGGCCAGGCCGATGAACAGCGGCGTGGCGTCGACCGTGCCGTAGTAGCGCCGGAACGGGATTTCGTCCAGTGCCGCCAGTTCGCCGCTGCGCGCCTCGTGCAGGATCTTGCCCGGTTCGGCGTCGCGCGCCGGATCGTGCTCGGTGGCTTGCGTCGCGGCCAGGAAGGCCAGCACTCCGCGCGCCATGCCGGGGTCGATCCACAGGAATTCGCGCGCGGTCAGGATGCCGTCGCGGCCGAAGGTGGTGGCGTACCACGGCAGGCCGGCGTAAGGGTAGGGCCCCTGCGGCAGCGCGGTGGTCAGCATCACCAGGTCGGCCATCGAGCGATCCAGCCAGCTGTTGAACATCGCGTCCGAGGTGGCGATGCGGCAGCGGCCGTGGGTGCGGCGCGCGACCTCGGTCTCGATCCGGGAATAGGCGGCGTTGTAGTGCGGCGCCGGCAGCGCCTGTTCCTTGCCGTCCGGCTGACAATGAGTGATGACGTAGAAATGTGCCTCGCCCTTGGGCCGCAGTGCGATGCGGAAATCGGCCTGGTCGGCCGACAGCGCGCTCGGTGCCGGTTCGCAGCGGATGCGGGTGCGGCGCACCGCGTCGTCCAGGCCGCGGTAGCCGAGCAGGACTTCCTGCTCGCCGACTTCCGGCGCCAGCTTTTCGCCGCGCCGGCTGCGGTGGAAGCCGCGCACCTCGAAGATGTCGGAATAGTCGGCGCCGAAGGTCATCGACAGGGTGACCTCGACCGCTGCCAGCCCGTAGTTGATGACGCGTACATGCTCGAAGCAGGCGTCGTCCCACAACAGCTTGGCGCGAAAGATGTGCAGCGTGCCCTTTTCGATGTGGCTGCCGCCGGGCGGGTACAGATCCGGGTTCATCAGTTCGATGATGAACAGACCGCTGTCGTCCTTGACGTTGGAGTTCAGGAACAGCGGCCGGATGCCTTCGATCAGCAGTTCCTGGCGCGACAGGAAGCAGGTGTCGCCGCGGTAGATGCCGGCGCCGCGCGGGCCGATCGAATGGGCGTCGCCGAACAGGTCGAACACCGCGAAGGTGTCGTTGTGCTTCAAGACGCGGCGCCGCTCGTCGGTGGACGAGGCGGTGGCGAGGATGTACCAGTGCTCGCCGAGCTGGATTCTTTCCATCGTGCGGCCTCCGTCAAAGGCCGGCGGCGCCCGCCAGCCGGCTGACCGTGGCGGGGCGCCGCAGCGCATGTGGCTGGCGGGCGGCGATCGCCTGCTGGTAGATCCGCAGATAGGCGTGCGCCATGTGGCGCACCGTGAAGCGTTCTTCGAATGCCTGACGGCAGCGGCGACGATCGATCTCGCCGATCCGCTGCGCCGCGCGCACTGCCCCCTCCAGGCTGTCGACGGTGAAGCCGGTGACGCCTTCTTCCACCACTTCCGGCACCGAACCGTGGCGGTAGGCGATCACCGGCGTACCGCAGCAGAACGCCTCGATCATCACCAGGCCGAACGGTTCCGGCCAGTCGATCGGGAACAGCAGCGCGGCGGCGTTCTGCAGCAGCTGGCGCTTTTCGGGCTCGCCGATTTCGCCGATGTATTCGATCAGCGGTGATTGCAGCAGCGGTTCGATGCTTTGGCGGAAATACGGTTCGTCGGCCGGGTCGATCTTGGCGCCGATCACCAGCCGCTTGCCGCAGCGGCGGGCGATGTCGATCGCACGGTCGATGCGCTTTTCCGGCGAGATGCGGCCGACGAAGGCGAAATAGTCGTCCGGGCGCGCCTGGAACCCGTACAGCGACGGCGGCAGCCCGTGATGCACGGTGCCCTGCCAGTTGGCATGGGGTTGTGGCGCGCGCTGGCTGTTGGAAATCGACACCAGCGGCACGTCGTCGAAATGCGCGAACAGCGGTCCCAGTTCCGGCAGGTCGAGCCGGCCGTGCATGGTGGTGATATGCGGCGTCGCCAAGCGCCGGGCCAGCGGGAAGTGCAGGTAGTCGGTATGGAAATGGATGACGTCGAATTCGTCGGCCAGCGCCGCCACCTGGTCCATCTGGATCGAGTGCCAGGCCAGCCAGGCCGGGCGGCCGGTGTCGGGGCGCACGTTGTGGTCGATGGCCGGGACCAGCCGTGCGGCGGTGACGGAATCGCCGCTGGCGAACAGCGTGACCTCGTGACCTTGGCGCACCAGTTCCTCGGTCAGGTAGGAAATGACGCGTTCGGTACCGCCGTAGGCGCGCGGCGGTACACGTTCGAACAGGGGAGCGACTTGGGCAATTTTCATGATTCATCCAGCGACAAGGGATAAGCTAACAAGCAAGACCCATACCTTGCGTCGCAGCAGGGCCGACTGCTGCGGGATGATGCCCCTTTTCCCGCTTTTCGCAGCGCCGATATTGCGCCGCGTCAGTCGTCGCCGCGGGCGCCGAGAATGACGAGGCCGGATCGCCGGAAATGTAAAATTTGCAGGAGTATGTTGAAAAAATCTCCGTTTTATCACCGCCTTGAAGCAAGTTTCCTGGGAGTATGTTGGTAGTCCGGCGACCCGGCTTCAGGCGCGCTGCAACGCCATCTGCAATACCTGCGCCAAGTGCAGCGGCCGGCGGCCGGTGGCCTGCGCGATCTGCTCGCGGCAGCTGAAGCCGTCGGCGATCAGCAGCGTGTCGGCATCGGCGGCGCGCACCGCCGGTAGCAGCACCCGCTCCGCGCAGCGCATCGAGACGTCGTATTTGTCGCGCTCGAAACCGAAGGAGCCGGCCATGCCGCAGCAGCCGGTGTCCGGCACATCGGCATCCAGCCCCAGCCGGCCGATCAGCGCCAGCTCGGCATCCATCTTCAGCACCGATTTGTGATGGAAATGGCCATGCACCAGCGCGCGCCGTTCCAGCCTGGAGAAGGGCGGCGCGTCCGGGCGGCGCTGCAGGTACTCGGACAGCAGCAGCACCTGGGCCGATAGCCGTTTGGCCTGTTCGTCGAACGGGAACAGGTTCGGCAATTCCTCGCGGAACACCGACACGCAGGCCGGCTCCAGCCCAATGATCGGGGTACCGGCGCGGATGTCCTCGGCCAGCGTAGCCATCGTCCGTTGCAGCGTCGCCTGCGCGCGCTCCAGCATGCCGAATTCGTACAGCGGCCGGCCGCAGCAGACTGGCGCCGTCGGCAGCACTACCGTGCAGCCGGCCGCTTCCAGCACGGCCACTGCCGCCTGCGCCATTTCCGGATGAAAATAATTGCTGAAGGTATCGGGCCACAGGATCACGCGTTCGCCGCGCCCGGCCTGTTGCGGCCGGTGCGCGAACCAGCGCGCAAACGACTGCGCGGCGAACGGCGTGATGCGGCGTTGCGGTGCGATGTGCAGCAGCCTTTTCGCCAGCCACGCGAGCGGCGCGGTCTGCGTGAAGAAATTCGCGGCATCCGGCATGTATGAAGCCAGCCGCGCCCAGCGCTCGACCAGTCCGAACGCATAGGCATTGGCCGGGCGCAGGCGGCCATGGTAGTAGTGCGCCATGAATTCCGCCTTGTAGGTCGCCATGTCGACGCTGACCGGACATTCTCCCTTGCAGCCCTTGCAAGACAGGCACAGGTCGAGCGCTTCGTGCACCGCCTCGCTTTTCCAGCCGTCGGTGACGATTTCGCCCTTCGCCATTTCGAACAGCAGCCGCGCCCGGCCGCGTGTCGAATGCATTTCCTCGCCGGTGGCCATGTAGGACGGGCACATGGTGCCGCCTTTCTTGCGGCATTCGCCGACGCCGACGCAGCGCAGCAGCGTGCGCGAAAAATCGCCGCCATCCTCCGGGTAATGGAAATGCACCGGCAGCGCCGGCGGATCGTAGGCGGTGCCGAGTCGCAGGTTGTCGTCGGCATTCCAGGCGTCGACGATCTTGCCCGGGTTCATCTGGCCGTCCGGATCCCAGATCGCCTTGAATTCGCGGAACGCCCCCATCAACTCGTCGCCGAACATGATCGGCAGCAGCTCGGCCTTGGACTGGCCGTCGCCATGCTCGCCGGAAATCGACCCGCCCAGGCTCACCACCAGCCGCGCCGCGTCGTGCAGGAAGGCGCGGAAGGTGGCGATGCCGGCCTCGGTTTCCAGATCGAAGTCGATCCGGGTATGCACGCAGCCCTGACCGAAATGCCCGTACAGATCGCAGCCATAGCCGTATTTGTCGAACAGCGCGCGCAGCGCCCGCAGGTAGTCGCCCAGCTTTTCGATCGGGACCGACGAATCCTCCCAGCCCTCCCAGGTGATCTTCTTGTTCGGCACGTGCGCGGTGGCACCCAGTCCCGATTCGCGCACCTTCCACAGCAGCCGTTCGGTCGGTGGGTCGTCGTACAGCTTCATCGACGGTGGCTGGGCGGTTTGCTTCAGCGCGTCCATCGTCCGCCGCGCCTGCGCGTCGGAATCATCCTTGCTGGTACCGCCGAACTCGACCATCAGCCAGCCGCCGCCTTCCGGCAGCAAGTTGAGGTTTTCGGGATGCAGGTGGATCGCCTTCATGTCGGCGATCAGGCGGTCGTCGATCCCTTCCAGCGCGATCGGCCGGTGTTGCATGATTTCCGGCACGTGGTCGCCGGCCTGGTAGACGTCCTTGTAGCCGAGCACCAGCAGCGAACGCGCGGCCGGGTTGTCCACTAGCCGTACCCTGGCTTCCAGGATCACCACGCAGGTGCCTTCCGAGCCGACCAGCGCGCGCGCCAGATTGAAGCCGTTTTCCGGCAGCAGCGCCGGCAGGTTGTAGCCCGATACGCGGCGTGGAATCGGCGGGAAACGGGCGCGGATCTGCGCCGCATGGCGCGCGCGCAGAGCGTCCAGCTGGCGGTAGATGTCGGCGCGCCGTCCGCCTGCGGCCAGCACCTCACGCAGCCCGTCCTCGCCGGTGGCGCCGACCGTCATCCGGGTACCGTCGTAGGTCAGAATGTCGAGCTCGATGACGTTGTCCGAAGTTTCGCCACCCATCACCGAGTGCGCGCCGCAGGAATTATTGCCGATCATGCCGCCCAGCGTGTTGTGGCTATGGGTCGACGGATCGGGGGCGAAGGTCAGTCCCTCTCGTTCGGCGGCATGGCGCAGATCGTCCAGCACACAGCCCGGCTGCACGCGCGCAGTTTTGCCGGCGCGGTCGATTTCCAGCACCCGGTTCAGGTACTTGGAAAAATCCATCAGCACCGCGACGTTGCAGCATTGCCCGCACAGGCTGGTGCCGCCGCCGCGCGACAGCACCGGCGCCGCGTGCCGGCGGCACAGCGCGACGGTGGCGACGACGTCATCGATGCTTTTCGGAATCACCACGCCGATCGGCACCTGCCGATAATTGGAGGCGTCGGTCGCGTACAGCGCGCGGCTGCCGGCGTCGAAGCGCACCTCGCCGGCGATCGCTGCCCGCAGCTCCTGTTCCAGCGTGGCGGCGTCCACCGTGCCGGCGGTGGCCCGCGCCGGACGCCGGCTGTCGACTAGATTCTGTAGCATCCGGCGTCCGCTTCCTTGAATTCGATGCCGAGGCCGGGCCGGCTCATGTCCGGCGACAGCCGGCCATCCCGCGGCAGCGGCGCGCCGTCGAACAGCAGGTGCTCGATGCGGGCATGGTCGTGGAAATATTCGAGATGCAGCGCCGGCCGCACCGCGCAGCACAGCGGCAGGTGCAGCGTCGGCGCACAATGCGCCGACAGTGGAATGTGGAAGGCCTCGGCCAGCGCCGCGGCGGCGAGAAAGCCGGTGATGCCGCAGCGGCTGGCGTCGGCCTGCAGCACATCGACCGCCTGCGCCGCCAGCATGCGGCGGAAGTAGGGCAGGTCGTAGCC
>JBATWJ010000302.1:0-8646 GCA_049672545.1 Burkholderiaceae bacterium | reverse complement strand
GCGCCGGCTGTTCGCGGTGCCGGCGGCGCCGCCGCGCGTGCTGAGGCTGGGTGTCGAAAGCTTCGCGCGGGTGCTGACGCCGCTGCTGATTCTGGTCCTGCTGCTGGTTGCCAAGGGGCTGCTGGTCGAGCACCAGCGCGTCAACCTGCTGCGGCTGACGATCCCGCTGGTGGCCTCGCTGGCCCTGATCCGTTTCGTGTTCTACGTGCTGCAGCGTGCCTTCGACCGCGACGGCGTGCCCGGTACCTTCCTGCAGCTGTTCGAAAAGTTCTTCGCGGCGCTGGTCTGGATCGGCGTTGCGCTGTACATCACCGGCCTGTGGCCGGCGCTGGTGCACGAACTGGAACAGACGGTGCTGCCGGTCGGGCGCTACCAGATTTCGGTACTGACCATCCTGCAGGCGCTGATCTCGGTCGCCGTGACGCTGATCCTGGCGTTCTGGGCCGGCGCCATGCTGGCAGACCGCCTGATGCAGTTGAATACCATGCACCTGTCGCTGCGCACAGTGGTGGCGCGCATGGCACGCGCACTGCTGGTGCTGGTGGCGATCCTGATCAGCCTGTCGCTGGTCGGCATCGACCTCACCGTGCTGTCGGTATTCGGCGGCGCTTTGGGCGTCGCCCTCGGCCTCGGGCTGCAGAAGGTCGCCAGCAACTACGTATCCGGCTTCGTGATCCTGCTGGAACGCGGGCTGTCGATCGGCGACATGGTCACGGTCGACAAATACTACGGCAAGGTGACCCAGATCAATTCCCGCTATACGGTACTGCGCGGCCTGGATGGCGTCGAGTCGGCTGTGCCGAATGAAATGTTCGTGTCGACGCCAGTGCAGAACCATTCGCTGTCCGATCGCGCGATCCGCTTGTCGACCCAGTTGACGGTCGAATATCATCACGAGGTCGAAAACCTCTTGCTGCTGCTGGAACAGGCCGCCACAGGCATCGAACGGGTGTCGAAGACGGTGCCGCCCAGCGCGCTGCTGATCCGCTTCGGACCGGACGGGCTGGAACTGGAGATCGGCTTCTGGATCTCCGATCCGGAGAACGGTCGCCTGAACGTGCTGTCCGAAGTCAACCGGGCCGTCTGGCGCACGCTGAAGGCCCATGGCGTGCGTATCGCCCGTCCGAAGCGCGAACTGACGTTAAAGGATGAGCGCGAACCATCCGCGGCTCTTGAAAATGCGGGGCGGCAACCCCATCTATAAAGATATAATGCAGCACTTTCCCGGGGCTGGCCTGGCTTCTCGGACCCGGTTTCACCTGGAGCATGAATGTCCAATATCACTTTAGAAACCATTCTTGATTTCCTGAGCAATGGTTTCACCGGTGCCAGCGGCTGGCAGATCCTGATATATACGCTGCTGATGACCCATGTCACGATCGCCGGCGTGACAATCTACCTGCATCGTTCGCAGGCGCATCGCGCGCTCGAACTGCATGCGATTCCCAGCCATTTCTTCCGCTTCTGGCTGTGGCTGACGACCGGCATGGTGACCAAGGAGTGGGCGGCGATCCATCGCAAACACCACGCCAAGTGCGAGACCGAGGAAGACCCGCACAGCCCGGTTACGCGCGGCATCAAGAAGGTTCTGCTGGAGGGCGCCGAACTGTACCGCGCGGAGACGAAGAATCGCGAAACGATGGAGAAGTACGGGCACGGTACGCCGGACGACTGGCTCGAACGCAATGTCTATTCCAAGTACAGCTGGCAAGGCGTGGGGCTGTTGCTCATCATCGACGTGCTGCTGTTCGGCGTGATCGGCATTACCGTGTGGGCGGTGCAGATGCTGTGGATTCCGATTACTGCGGCCGGCATCGTCAATGGTCTAGGTCACTACTGGGGCTATCGCAATTACGAATGCGCGGATGCCTCGACCAACATCTTCCCGATCGGGATCCTGATCGGTGGCGAAGAATTGCACAACAATCACCATACCTTCGGCACCTCGGCCAAGCTGTCGTCGAAATGGTATGAATTCGATATTGGCTGGCTGTACATCCGCCTGATGGAAATGGCGGGTCTGGCCAAGGTCAAGAAGCTGCCGCCGGTCCCGAAGTTCGACCGCGAAAAGCTGGTTGCTGATTTCGATACGTTGCAGTCGGTGCTGGCCAACCGCTACGACGTGATGGCGAAGTTTGCGAAATCATTGAAACACACTTGGCAGGGCGAGCTGAAGCGCCTGGAAGGAAAGGCCAAGATCGAGGCGAAAATCCTGAAGTCGTCGCGCAAGCTGCTGCGGCGCGCGCCCGACAAGCTGGAAGGGGCGCAAAAACAGCAGCTGACCGAACTGTTCGCGCACAGCAAGGCACTGCAGACCATCCATGAAATGCGCACCGAACTGGTGGCGCTGTGGGGTCGTTCGCACTTCACCCGCGAACAGCTGCTGCAGCAGTTGCAGGACTGGTGCGCGCGCGCCGAGGCATCCGGCATCCAGGCGTTGCGCGACTTCTCGCTGCGCCTGCGCAGCTACGCCTGAGTTTTCCGCCGGCGCTGCTACAGGCCGGCTCTGCTACGGCAAACGATCAACGCGGCGCCATGGCGTCGCGTTTTTTATGTGCGTTGCGGCGACGGCGACTTTTCTGCACTGCCGTTTGCTACGGTTTTTCCAGCAGTGCCGGCGAAACCTCGCGCCACTCGCCCGGCAGCAGCGGATGCGTGGCCAACGCAAAGGGGCCAATCGCGATCCGCACCAGGCGCAGCGTCGGCAGTCCGACCGCCGCGGTCATACGCCGCACTTGACGATTCTTGCCTTCCGTCAGGGTGAGCGCCAGCCAACTGACCGGCTGCTGGCGGCGCTGCCGTATCGGCGGCTGGCGTGGCCACAACCAGGCCGGTTCCTGCACCCGCTGCGCCTGGCAGGGGCGAGTGACGAAGTCGCCGAGATCGAGCGGCGAACGCAGCCGCGCCAGCGTGGCCGCGTCGGGGCTGCCTTCGACCTGAGCCAGATAGGTTTTGGTCTGCTTGCGGGTCGGGTGGCTGATCGCGTGCTGCAGGCGTCCATCGTCGGTCAGCAGCAGCAAGCCTTCGCTGTCGGCATCCAGGCGTCCCGCCGGATAGACGCCCGGCAGGTCGATGTAGTCGGCCAGCGTTTCGCGCGTCGCATGCGGCGAGAACTGGCACATGACCTGGTAGGGTTTGTTGAATAGAATGAGGGGCATGCGAAATCGCTAAAAACGTGGCGCCTAATAAAATACTCGTGCATAATATGAAATTCAGGTCTTATGTCTTATATAAGACAGCGACATAAGCTGCGAACGCGCCACTCACAAGACCATCCACCGCTTCATTTGCCCTTTTCTCTGGAGAGCCAACGATGTATCAACATATCAAGGTGCCTGCCGAAGGCCAGAAAATTACCGTCAATGCCGATTTCTCGTTGAATGTACCAGACAACCCAATCCTGCCGTACATCGAGGGCGACGGCACCGGCGTCGACATCAGCCCGGTCATGATCAAGGTGGTGGATGCGGCCGTGGCCAAGGCGTATGGCGGCAAGCGCAAGATCAGCTGGATGGAAATTTATGCCGGTGAAAAGTCGACCAAGGTCTACGGCCCGGACGTCTGGCTGCCGGGCGAGACACTGCAGGTGCTGAAGGACTACGTGGTATCGATCAAGGGTCCGCTGACGACGCCGGTCGGCGGCGGCATCCGTTCGCTGAACGTCGCGTTGCGGCAGGAACTGGACCTGTACGTCTGCCTGCGGCCGGTGCGCTACTTCCGCGGCGTGCCGTCGCCGGTGCGCGAGCCGGAAAAGACCGACATGGTGATCTTCCGCGAGAATTCCGAAGACATCTACGCCGGCATCGAATGGCAGGAAGGTTCGGACGGCGCCAAGAAGCTGATCGACTTCCTGATCAAGGAAATGGGTGTCAAGAAGATCCGCTTCCCGGAAACCTCGGGTATCGGCGTCAAGCCGGTCTCGCGCGAGGGTACCGAGCGCCTGGTGCGCAAGGCGATCCAGTACGCGATCGACAACGACAAGCCGTCGGTGACGATCGTGCACAAGGGCAACATCATGAAGTACACCGAAGGCGGTTTCCGCGACTGGGCCTATGCGCTGGCACAGAAGGAATTCGGCGCCGAGCTGATCGACGGCGGCCCGTGGTGCAAGTTCAAGAATCCGAAGACCGGCCATGAAATCGTGGTCAAGGATTCGATCGCCGACGCTTTCCTGCAGCAGATCCTGCTGCGCCCGAACGAGTACAGCGTGATCGCCACGCTGAACCTGAACGGCGACTACATTTCGGATGCGCTGGCGGCGCAGGTCGGCGGCATCGGCATCGCGCCGGGCGCCAATCTGTCGGATTCGATCGCGATGTTCGAGGCGACGCACGGCACGGCACCGAAGTACGCTGGCAAGGACTACGTCAACCCGGGTTCGCTGATCCTGTCGGCGGAAATGATGCTACGCCACATGGGCTGGACCGAGGCGGCGGATCTGATCATCACGTCGATGGAAAGGGCGATCGATTCGAAGAAGGTCACCTACGATTTCGCCCGCCTGATGGAAGGCGCGACCCAGGTGTCGTGTTCCGGCTTCGGCGAGGCCATGATCGCCAACATGTAAGTGCTCGGCCGGCCGGACGCGTTCCGGCCGGGCGCCGAGCCGCCCTAGAAGGCGGAAGATAAAAAAAGCCCCGCGTTTCGCGGGGCTTTTTGCGACTGCCTGACCGGAAGGTCGAATCAGGGAGCCTGAATGTTGGAAGCTTGCTTGCCCTTGGGGCCTTGCGTGACTTCGAATTGGACTTTTTGACCTTCTTTGAGGGTCTTGAATCCGCTCATCTGGATTGCGGAAAAGTGTGCAAACAAATCTTCACCGCCATCATCCGGGGTAATAAAGCCGAAGCCTTTCGAGTCGTTGAACCACTTGACGGTACCTGTTGCCATAAAAGCGTCTTTCAAATAAGAACTAAACATACGAGCCGCAAGAGCAAAAAGCCTCGGTGAGCCGGACTTCTTACAAAGATGTGCCCTCTTTATTGATAGTGCAAACTCGTCATCTATCAATATTCGGCCATTGTTTGCGCTAAAATTGTAAAAGTCAAGCAACTTTCCGCATGCGTAAACAAATTCCCTTTCCCCCTCTGCTGGTGCCTTGATTTCGGCCCTGAAAACGCCATCTGCATGGTGTCACGAAAACGCGTAATATCGTTGAACAGGCGTTTTCCCCGACGGATGGCACCGATATTGGATCGTTTACAGTAGACGCATGGCAACCAGGCACGAAAACGATACCGTTCTGGCCCGGCAGGAACAAAAGCTGGCGCCACCTCCGATGTATCAAGTTCTCTTGCTGAATGACGATTACACGCCCATGGAGTTCGTGGTCGCGATCATTCAGGAATACTTCAACAAGGACCGCGAGACGGCGACGCAGATCATGCTCAAGGTTCATCGTGATGGCAAGGGCATGTGTGGGACGTATCCTAAGGATATCGCTTCGACCAAGGTCGAACTGGTCTTAACCCACGCCCGAAAGGCAGGGCACCCCCTGCAGTGCGTGATGGAGGAAGCATGATTGCGCAAGAACTGGAAGTTAGCTTACACATGGCGTTTGTCGAGGCCCGGCAGGCGCGCCACGAATTCATCACCGTCGAGCACCTGCTGCTGGCCTTGCTCGACAATCCCTCGGCGGCCGAAGTGTTGCGCGCCTGCACGGTCAATATCGACGACCTGCGCAAGACGCTCTCCAACTTCGTCGCCGACAATACGCCGACCGTGCCCGGCACCAGCGAGGTCGATACCCAGCCGACGCTCGGTTTCCAGCGCGTGATCCAGCGCGCGATCATGCACGTGCAGTCGGCGTCCAACGGCAAGAAGGAAGTGACCGGCGCCAACGTGCTGGTGGCGATCTTCGGCGAGAAGGATTCGCACGCGGTCTATTACCTGCACCAGCAGGGGGTGACGCGGCTGGACGTGGTCAACTTCATTTCGCACGGCGTGCGCAAGGACCAGCAGGTCGATGCGCAGAAGTCGGCCGAAGGCTCGGAAGAGGTCGCGGCCGACGGCCAGCAGAAGGAAAGCCCGCTCGACCAGTTCACGCAGAACCTGAACCGGCTGGCGGCCGAGGGCAAGATCGATCCGCTGATCGGCCGCGAAGCCGAGGTCGAGCGCGTGATCCAAACGCTATGCCGGCGCCGCAAGAACAATCCGCTGTTGGTCGGCGAGGCCGGGGTCGGCAAGACCGCGATCGCCGAAGGTCTGGCATGGCGCATCACGCAAAAGGACGTGCCGGAAATCCTGCAGAACGCGGTGGTGTATTCGCTCGACATGGGTGCGCTGTTGGCCGGCACCAAGTATCGCGGCGATTTCGAGCAGCGCCTGAAGGCGGTGTTAAAGCAGTTGAAGGACAGCCCGCACGGCATCCTGTTCATCGACGAGATCCACACCATCATCGGTGCCGGCTCGGCGTCCGGCGGCACGCTGGATGCGTCCAACCTGCTGAAGCCGGCGCTGTCGTCCGGCCAGCTGAAGTGCATCGGCGCCACCACGTATACGGAATTCCGCGGCGTGTTCGAAAAGGACCACGCGCTGTCGCGCCGTTTCCAGAAGATCGACGTCAACGAGCCGAGCGTGGAGCAGACGGTGCAGATCCTGCGCGGCCTGAAGTCGCGCTTCGAGGAGCACCACGGCATCAAGTATTCGGCCTCGGCGCTGACTTCGGCGGCGGAACTGGCGGCGCGCTTCATCAACGACCGCCATCTGCCGGACAAGGCGATCGACGTCATCGACGAAGCCGGCGCGGCGCAGCGCATCCTGCCGAAGTCGAAGCAGAAGAAGACCATCGGCAAGGCCGAGATCGAGGAAATCATTTCCAAGATCGCGCGCATCCCGCCGCAGTCGGTCAACCAGGACGACCGCACCAAGCTGCAGACCATCGACCGCGACCTGAAGAACGTGGTGTTCGGCCAGGACCCGGCGATCGAGGCGCTGGCCTCGGCGATCAAGATGGCGCGCGCCGGCCTCGGCAAGACCGACAAGCCGATCGGCTCGTTCCTGTTCTCCGGGCCGACCGGGGTCGGCAAGACCGAGGTCGCCAAGCAGCTCGCGTTCATCCTCGGCATCGAGATGATCCGCTTCGACATGTCGGAATACATGGAGCGGCACGCGGTGTCGCGGCTGATCGGCGCGCCGCCGGGCTACGTCGGCTTCGACCAGGGCGGCCTGCTGACCGAGGCGGTCACCAAGAAGCCGCACGCCGTGCTGCTGCTGGACGAGATCGAGAAGGCGCATCCGGACATCTTCAACATCCTGCTGCAGGTGATGGACCACGGCACGCTGACCGACAACAACGGCCGCAAGGCGGATTTCCGCAACGTGATCATCATCATGACCACCAATGCCGGCGCGGAAAGCCTGCAGAAGCGCTCGATCGGCTTTACCGACAAGCGCGAGGCCGGCGACGAGATGGCCGACATCAAGCGCATGTTCACGCCGGAATTCCGCAACCGGTTGGATGCGACCATCAGTTTCCGCTCGCTGGACGAGGAGATCATCCTGCGCGTGGTCGACAAGTTCCTGATGCAGCTCGAAGAACAGCTGCACGAGAAGAAGGTCGAAGCGGTGTTCTCGGAAAACCTGCGCCGCTTCCTGGCGAAGAAGGGCTTCGATCCGACCATGGGCGCGCGGCCGATGGCGCGCCTGATCCAGGACATGATCCGCAAGGCGCTGGCCGACGAACTGCTGTTCGGCAAGCTGGTCAACGGCGGCCGGGTGACGGTGGACCTGGACGACAAGGACCAGATCCGGCTCGAATTCACCGAGAAGGATGCGTCGCCGCCACCGGCGCCGGAAGAAGCGGTCGAAGTCGAGTAAGCCCGACCGGCGCAACGAAAAAGCCCGCAACGATCAATCGCTGCGGGCTTTTTTCTGCGCCGCGTTCCATATACTCCCTAATATGCCGCCCAAAGCCGGACGTATTTCCTCCGGAATTTGCCTATACTCCCTGTTTTTTAGGCCGGTGACTGTGGGCGCTCTACGGCACCAGCGGCTTGCCGGCGGCCTGCTTGGCCTTGATTTCGGCCACCGTCTTTTCGATCGCCGGCAGCTGGGTGGCGGTGGATGGATGGATCGCGGTGTAGCCGTTGGCCACCGTCGGCGGGTAGCGCGTCGCCAGCCGTTGCCAGAAGCCGGCCGCCTGATCCAGCGGATAGCCGCCGCGTGCCGCCATGTACAGGCCGAGCGCGTGGGCGCCGGCGTCCTGCTCGGCGCTGTAGGCCTTGACGCCGCCGGTGCCGCCCAGCATCGACGTGTCGGGCTGGATGCGGATCAGGTTGTCGATGATGCCGGCCAGCGTTGCGCTCATCTTCAGGCGGTGCGCGTGGCCGAGCGCATTGTGTGCCATTTCCTTGGCCAGCAGTTGCGCCAGCTCCTGATCGGACTGGGTGAAGTTCAGCATGCCGCGCGCGACCAGGATGCGGCGGCCGTCGGCGTAGCTGATCACGTTGTCGCTGTTGCCAAGCTCGATGCCGAACGCGCAGGCGGTGGTCAGCGGCACGTTCAGCGTCAGGTTGGCGCCATTGCGCTGCAGGCTCAGGTTGACCGCCGAACGGGTCGCCATGATCGGACCCAGCATGGTGGCTGCCTGGCGTTCCGCGTTCGGACCCTGCGGCAGCGGCTGGCCGTCGACCGCCACCAGGATGTCGC
>JBATWJ010000301.1:0-2408 GCA_049672545.1 Burkholderiaceae bacterium | reverse complement strand
CTGCAAGAAAAGTGAAACCGCCGAACCACCACCAGCGCCGGCCGCCGCCGGCCGCCGCCGGCGTATCACAGGCGGCGCCGGCGACGTGCCGCGCCAATACCTGGCGCCGTCCTTCGCCGTAGGCCAGCATCAGCGACTTGTGCGCCAGGATGTTGACCAGCCGCGGGATGCCGCCGGAAGCCCGCCGCAGCGCCAGCAGCGCGCCGCCGGTGAACAGCGGGCCCTCCGACCAGCCGGCCACCCGCAGCCGGTGCGTCACGTACCGCTCCAGGTCGGCCGTCGTCAGCGGGCCGAGATGGTAATGAAAGGTGATGCGCTGCGCCAGCTGGCGGATCGACGGTTCGCGCAGCTTGCGATCCAGCTCCGGCTGGCCGAACAGCACGATCTGCAGCAGCTTGCGCTTCTCGGTTTCGAGGTTGGTCAACAGCCGCAGCGCTTCCAGCGTCTCCAGCGGCATCGCCTGCGCCTCGTCCAGGCACAGCAGCACGCGGCAGCCGTCGGCCGTCAATTCCAGCAGGCGCTGCGTGATCGCCTTCAGCACCTGATGCTGGTCGGCGCCGCGGTCGAGCGCCAGCCCGAGTTCGTCGGCCAACGCCAGCATCAGGCTGCGCGGCTCCAGGTAGGGGTTGGGGATGTAGGCGGTGACGAACTCGGTGCCCAGCGTCGCCAGGAATTTGCGGCACAACAGCGTCTTGCCGGTGCCGACCTCGCCGGTAATCTTGATGAAGCCCTCGCCGCTGCCGGCCGCCACCAAGAGCGTATTGAGCGCCTGCTGCGAACCGGGGCAGGCGAAGAAGAACTCCGTATCCGGCGTGATGCCGAACGGCAGCTCGCGCAAGCCGAAATGTTGCTGGTACATGCGGGCGCTAGTTCGCTTCCGGCGGCAGGCGCGGCGCCAGGTCCTTGATCCGGTTCTGCGTTTCCAGGATGTCGCTGGCCCAGCTGGCGCCGTCCTTGACCACGGTGGTCTTCAGCAGGATCACCAGTTCGCGCTTTTCAGTGATCTGGTTAGTGTTGCGCGCCAGCAGGCCCACCACCGGGATGTTGCCGACGCCCGGCAGCTGCGAGCGGTCCGACATGCTGGCCTGCCGCATCAGGCCACCGATGGCGACGATCTGGCCATCCTTGCCGCGCACCACGCTGTCGGTCTCCGACACCGCCGAGGACGCCAGCGGCAGGTTCAGCCGGCCATTGGTGCCGCCAAGATCGATGGTCTTTTCGACCGTGGTGACCTTACTGACCGACGGGTGGATGTGCAGGGTGATGAAACCTTCCTCGTCGATCTGCGGCGTCACGTCCAGCGCCACGCCGGAAAAGAATGGCTGCAGCGTCACCGACGGCGTGGTGGTGGTGGCGGTGCCGGTGGTGGTGGTGGTGCTGACGTTGGTGACGAAGAATTCGTCGGTGCCGACCTTCAGCACCGCCTTCTGGTTGTTCAGCGTCGCGATGCGCGGGCTGGACAGCACGTGCACGTTGCCCTGGGTTTCCAGGAACGACAGCAGCGCGGCGAAATTGCTGGTCTGGAACGCCAAGCCGAATAGGCCGCCCATGCCGTTGGCTGGGCCGGAGATCAGGTTGCTACCCGGCGTGCCGGAAAGGCCGGGGTTGCCAGGCCCGGTTTGGCCGCTGATCGGACCAGTCGGCTGCAACACCGAGCTGGGCGACAGGAAGCCACCCGAGAACCGGCTGTTGCCGCCGGTATGGAACGCCGCCCAGTTGATGCCGGCCTGGTAGCCGTCGGACAGCGACACTTCGAGGATCTTCGCCTCCAGGATCACCTGGCGGTCGACCGCCAGCTGGGTCGCCTTCAGGTAGGCGGCGACGTTGCGCAACTCTTCCGGCAGCGCCCGCACCACCACCACGCCCGACTGCGGACTGACGACCACGCTGCGTCCGTCCTTGTTGCCGACGATCGATTCCAGCGACGCCTTCAGTTCGCCCCAGAAATCGCTCTTGGAGGTGGTCTTGATCTTGCTGGCGTTGATCGCCTGGGTACCGGCCGCCGGCGTGCCGGGCGACACGGCGCCGGGCAGACTGCTGTTGCTGTTGAGCGGCGCGTCGCTGACCGAGCCCGAAGTGACGCGGATGTCGGACGTGCCATCACGGCTGCCGGTCAGGTAGTTGACCTTGAACACCCGCGCCTGGATCGTCAGCGGCTTGATGTAGATGCGCCGGCCTTCCACCTTGTAATCGTAGCCGTACAGCTCGCGCATCGCGTCCAGCGCCTCGAACAGCGTCACGTCCTTCAGGTTGGCCGAGATGGTGCCGGTGACGTCGGGGTGCACCAGCATGTTGTAGCGGGTGCCGGCGACGATGGCATTGAAGAACTGCTGCGCCGGCGCGTTGTTGAACGCCAGGTTGAAGCGCTCCTCGACCGGCGGCTTGGCCGCCGGCACTTCGATCTTCAG
>JBATWJ010000300.1:0-14696 GCA_049672545.1 Burkholderiaceae bacterium | reverse complement strand
GAGCAGGATTTCGCGCAGGAACTGGGCACGCCGGCGTGCCAGAGAAATCTCCCCCAGCGCTTCGAGCAGCGCCGCTTCGCTGCCGGCGCCGAGGGCGGCGCGCAGCCGCACCGGCGTCGCCTCCTCTCCCCACAGATGGTCAAGTGCCGCCTTCAGGCCATGCGCGCCGCCTTCGCCGCGCCAGTGGAAGCGCGTGATTCCCTGCGGCGTCGGCGACCAGAACATGAAATTCAGGCCGTTCAACGCGATGCTGTAGGCGGCGGCACCGGCTGCTGTTTGCCCGGCCGGCCGTTCGGCCAGGCCGATCTCCAGGTGGGAAAAACGTTCGGCGCGGATCGGCAAGCGCGCGATCGCTTCCGGATCGAAAGCGACCAGTTCCGGCCGATAGTCGAGATCGGCCCGTGCCAGCAGCCGTTCTTTGGTCGTTTGCGGTGGGTTCATGCGGATTCCTAGGATGCCGGGTAGCAAGGATACCTGACTTCCGTTCTGGCTCATCGCAGCTGCAGCCTGGCCGTTTCCGAGTGGCAACGGCCCCAGTCACGATCTGGCCGGAGCTTCGAGAAGCAGCGCATGGTACTGACGCAATTCAGCAACAGTTCCGATTGGCAAGCGTTTCCTGTAGTCACTTTTTATTACAATGCCGGCGTTGGTTTTCCAGTTCCCCGAACCGCCGCCCATGCCATCCCTACCCAAATTTTTCGTCGTCGTACTGACGACGCTCTACATCATTCCCGGCCTGATCGGGCACGATCCCTGGAAGCAGGATGAGACCTATGTGTTCGGGATCATCTACAGCATGATCAAGTCCGGCGACTGGATCGTGCCGATGGTGGCCGGCGAACCGTTCATGGAAAAGCCGCCATTGTTCTACTGGATGGCGCTGCTGCTGGCGAAACTGCTGTCGCCGCCGCTGGCGTTGCACGATGCGGCGCGGCTGGCCAGCGGTGTCTTCACATTGATCACGGTGGTTTGCATCGAGCGCTGCGCACGCCTGTGGTGGGGCGCCAGGGTGGCGCCGCTGGCCGCCATCGCGCTGATGAGCAGCGCCGGCATGCTGTTCCATTCGCACATCATGGAAACCGATATTGCGCTGCTGGCCGGTTTCGCGGTCGCCGTGCTCGGCTTGTCCGGCGCGCGCGAGGGACCGTGGAAATACGGCCTGCTGTTTGGTTGCGGCGTTGGCATGGGATTCCTGTCGAAGGGGGTGCTGGCACCGGCGGTGATGGGCTTGACCGCCACCATCCTGCCCTTGGCCTTCGCCGACTGGCGTTCGCGCACCTATCTGCGCAACTGCGGCATCGCGCTGCTCGCGGTGCTGCCGTGGCTGCTGGTATGGCCGCTGGTGCTGTACTTGCGTTCGCCGCAGTTGTTCATGGACTGGTTCTGGCTGAACAACGTCGGCCGCTATCTCGGCTTCGCGGTGCCGATCCTGGGCGCGCCGCATACCGACTGGTTCTGGTGGCGCAACCTGCCGTGGCTGACGTTCCCGGTGCTGCCGCTGGCGGCTTACTCGCTGTACCTGTCGCATCGCGAGCAGGGCGGCGTACTGAAGCTGCCGGTGCTGCAGCTGGGCGTGGCGATGAGCACGGTGCTCGCCACCATCCTGTTTTCCGCCGCCAGCGCGCGCGCCATGTATGGCTTGCCGTTGCTGCTGCCGCTGGCGTTGATGGCGGCGCCGGCGGTGGAGCGGCTGCCGCGCGCATTCAATCGCTATGCCAGCTGGATCGTATTGCTGCTGGTGATGCTGCTGGCGGCAGCGATCTGGTTCGGCTGGTGGCGCATGTGGAGCAGCGGTGCGACGCCGCAGGTGAGCTGGTTCCAGCGCCATCTGCCGAACCACTTCATGCTGCCGTTTTCGGCCTGGCAGGTCGCTTTGGCGCTGGCGGTCAGCGCTGGCGGGGCCTGGCTGGCGCGGGCGGCATTGCGCAACGGTGGTGCGGTCGCCAGCCTGGCTATCGGCTTCATGCTGCTGTGGGGATTGGTGATGAGCCTGTGGGTGCCCTGGATCGACGCCGGCAAGAGCTATCGGACCGCGTTCCACAATCTGCCGCTGACTGCGGACGGCGCCGGCGAGTGCGTGGCCAGCGTCAACCTCGGCGAGTCGGAACGGGCGATGCTGCATTACATGAACGGCATCATCACTGAACGCCACGAGAACGGCGAAGGCGCCGACTGCGACTGGCTGCTGGTGCAAGGCTTTGCCGGGCAGGCGCCGGAACCGGTCCGCACCGGCATCGACCGGCTGGCCTGGGAAGGGCATCGCAGCGGCGACCGCAAGATCCGCTTCTGGCTGATCCGGCAGAACTGATACGCCGCTCCTGCGCCGCTTATGGCAACGGGAAGATCAGGCAGGTGGTGGTGCAGTGCGCGTACAGCTTGCCGTCGACGTCGATGATGCGTCCTTCGGCGATGCCGACGCGGCTGCCGACCTGGATCACTTTGCCTTCCGCCCGCACCGGGCCGGTCCGGTCGGTCAGCGCGCGGGTCAGGTTCACCTTCAGTTCCAGCGTGGTGTACCCCATCCCCTTGGGCAGCATCGACTGCACCGCGCAACCGACCGCCGAATCGAGCAGCGCGCAGAAATAGCCGCCATGCACGCTGCCGATCGGGTTGTAGTGCTGGCGCCCCGGCGTGCCCTGAAAGACGACGCGGCCCGGTTCGCCTTCGATCGGGACGAAATCGAGCGTGTGGCCGATCGGCGCGGTCGGCAGTTCACCAGCCCAGATGCGCTGCAGGAATTCCATTCCGCTGCTGGCCTTGAGCTGTTCGGCAGTGGCGATGCCGGGCGCCGCCAGGCGCGCGCGCACCGCGGCTTCCTGCGCTTGCCATTCGGCCAGGACGGTTTCGTTGGCGGGCATGTTTTCTCCGGAAGTGTAAAAGGAAGGGACTGCCAGCGGCAGCGCCAAAGGCCGCCATTCTAGAGCCGAACTGCCGTGGCCGTCGGCGCCGGTGCGGCGTTCCGCGCCGCCCGTTTGTAGAATAAAAGCTTTCGCACTTCACCAGAGAACGCCATGCCCCGTACATTCCGTACCCCCTTTTCCCAGCAGATCGGCATCGACTATCCATTGATCCAGGCGCCGATGGCCGGCACCTCGACTGTCGCGCTGGCGGTGGCAGTGGCCAACAGCGGCGGCCTCGGTTCGTTCGCGGTCGGCACGCTGGCGCCGGAGGCAATCCGCGCCGGCGTCGCCGCGATCCGGGCGCAGACCAGGCGGCCGTTCAACGTCAATCTGTTCGTCATCGAACCGGCGGCGCCGGCGGCAGACGAGCTGGAGGCGGCCATGGATCTGCTGGCGTCGATCCGCGCCGAGCTCGGCCTCGGGCGCGGCGCCGTGCCGGCGAAGTTCAGCGAAAACTACGAAGAACAGCTGCAGACGGTGATCGAACTGAAGGTGCCGCTGGTCAGCGCCACCTTCGGCCTGATGGATGCGGCCGCGATCGAACGCTTGCACGCGGCCGGCAGCCGCGTGATCGGCACCGCCACCAATGTCGCTGAAGCACTGGCCTGGGAACGCAACGGTGCCGATTTCATCTGCGCACAGGGTGCCGAAGCCGGCGGCCATCGCGGCACCTTTATCGGCGACGCTCCGGACAGCATGATCGGCACCATGGCGCTGGTACCGCAGGTGGTCGACGCGGTGCGGGTGCCGGTGATTGCCGCCGGCGGCATCATGGATGGCCGCGGCATCGCCGCCGCACTGGCACTGGGTGCGCAGGCGGTACAGCTCGGTACTGCGTTCGTCGCATGCGCGGAAGCGGCCAGCCATCCGGCGTGGAAGGAATTGCTGCGTACCGCCGACGATACCTCGACGCGCGCGACGCGCACCTTTTCCGGCCGCTACGCGCGCGGCATCGTCAACGAATACGTGCGCCGCATGACGCCGCACGAAGCCAGCCTGCCGGTCTACCCGGTGCAGAACGCGCTGACCACCGAAATCCGCAAGGCTGCGGCATCCGCCAACCGCCCTGACTATCTGTCGCTGTGGGCCGGCCAAGCGGCCGGCATGATACGCGTGCGCGCGCCCGGCATTCATGCGGCGGAGCTGGTCGCGCAACTGGTGCGGGAAGCGGATGCCGCGCTGGCGTGAACCGGATAACAGGGAGGGGTGCGGTCAAGCTCGGGTTGCCGTACCCGGCGCCGGCGATCTGGTGCGGTGGCAGGGCTGGGAAACGGCAAATTTCATGATTCGAAAATATCGTTTCGCAATGCGGGAAGTGGCGACGCACAGCATCAAGCGGCGATTTCATTTTCAGAAATTTTTTATCACATCGCAAAAAATAATAAATAAGTATATGAAAAATAAGGAGAAAATTTTACTTATATGTCTTATATAAGACCTTGTTGCCTCGCAAAAAAGCGCCTATGCTTTAGCCATGGTTTTTGATTTACCTGTCGCCGAACCCGAATTTATTTATCACCAAGGAGAACGACTCATGGCATCCCGCGAACAGCAAGTGCAGGCCCTGACCAAGGATTGGGCGGAAAATCCCCGCTGGAAGAATATCAAGCGCAACTACACCGCCGAGGACGTGGTGCGTCTGCGCGGTTCCGTGCAGATCGAGCACACGCTGGCCAAGCGTGGCGCCGAAAAGCTGTGGAATCTGGTGAACAACGAGCCTTTCGTTAACGCGCTCGGCGCCCTGACCGGCAACCAGGCGATGCAGCAGGTCAAGGCTGGCCTGAAGGCGATCTATCTGTCCGGCTGGCAGGTGGCTGGCGACGCCAACGTGGCGGGTGAAATGTATCCGGACCAGTCGCTGTATCCGGCCAACTCGGTGCCGCTGGTGGTCAAGCGGATCAACAACACGCTGCAACGCGCCGACCAGATCCAGTGGTCGGAAGGCAAGAGCGACATCGATTTCTTCGCGCCGATCGTGGCCGACGCTGAAGCCGGTTTCGGCGGTGTCCTGAACGCCTTCGAACTGATGAAGGCGATGATCGAAGCCGGCGCATCCGGCGTGCACTTCGAAGATCAGCTGGCTTCGGTCAAGAAGTGCGGCCACATGGGCGGCAAGGTGCTGGTGCCGACCCGCGAAGCGGTCGAAAAGCTGAACGCCGCCCGCCTGGCGGCCGACGTCTCCGGCACGCCGACCGTGCTGGTCGCGCGTACCGACGCCGAAGCGGCCGACCTGCTGACGTCCGACATCGACGACAACGACAGGGAATTCTGCACTGGCGAGCGCACGGTGGAAGGCTTCTTCAAGACCCGTCCCGGCATCGACCAGGCGATCTCGCGCGGTCTGGCCTATGCGCCGTACGCCGACCTGGTGTGGTGCGAAACCGGCAAGCCGGACTTGGCGTTCGCCAAGAAGTTCGCCGAGGCGATCCATGCCAAGTTCCCGGGCAAGCTGCTGGCCTACAACTGCTCGCCGTCGTTCAACTGGAAGAAGAACCTGGACGATGCCACCATCGCCAAGTTCCAGAAGGAACTCGGTGCGATGGGCTACAAGTTCCAGTTCATCACGCTGGCCGGCTTCCACGCGCTGAACTACTCGATGTTCAATCTGGCGCATGGCTACGCCCGCAACCAGATGTCGGCCTTCGTCGAACTGCAGGAAGCCGAATTCGCCGCCGCCGAAAAGGGCTTCACCGCAGTCAAGCACCAGCGCGAGGTCGGCACCGGCTACTTCGACGCCGTGACCCAGGCGATCCAGCAGGGCCAGTCGTCTACCACGGCGCTGCACGGCTCGACCGAAGACGAACAGTTCTTTGAAAAGAAGGTCGCCTGATCCTACCGATCGAATAGACGCGACGCTCCGAAGGACCGGAGGAGACAACCTCGGATGAGGGAAAGGACCGCGCCCCACAAGGGCGCGTTTTTTTTTCGCTTGCCGACGGCGCCGGCGCGACTGGCTGGAGCAGCTTCGGTCTGACCGGCTTGCCGAGGCCGAGGCGGATTGCCTCTGGCCCAAGGCGCGGCGACGCGCCGTAGCGGGGCTACGGCAAGGAGGCGCAACACCGTGCCAGGGGCAAGGCGGCCGGCATCGGCAAGTCAGGTCAGGCCGAATTTGCTCTAGAATGGGCGCCTTCCTTCCTGCCACTTTCCCGGAATCCCGCCCATGCTCAGTTATCGCCACGCTTTCCACGCGGGGAACCATGCCGACGTACTCAAGCATGTCGTCACCCTCGAATTGCTGCGCTATCTCGCCCAGAAGGAAACGCCGGTGATGTACATCGATACCCATGCCGGCGCCGGCCTGTACGCGCTGGATGGGGCCTATGCGGCGAAGAATGCCGAATACGATACCGGCATCGGCCGGCTGTGGAGTCGCAAGGGCTTGCCGCCGCCGCTGGCGCGCTATGTCGACCTGATCAAGGGCCTGAATCCGGGCGGGAAGATGCGCTACTACCCGGGCTCGCCGTATTGCGCCGACCGCGTACTGCGGCCGCAGGACCGGTTGCGGCTGTTCGAGCTGCACCCGAGCGATGGCAAGATCCTGCAGGATAATTTTCGCAAGCTGGAGGCGAATGCGGCCGCGCAAGGCGGGCGTCCGGCGCGCGGTACGCGCGTGATGGTCTACAAAGGCGACGGCTTCGCCGGCCTGAAGGCGCTGTTGCCGCCGCCGTCGCGGCGCGGCCTGGTGCTGATCGATCCACCGTACGAAGACAAGGGCGACTACCGGCGCGTGCAGGATACCCTGCGCGATGCGCTGTCGCGTTTCGCGACCGGCACCTATGCGGTCTGGTATCCGCTGTTGCAGCGTATCGAATCACGGCAACTGCCGGAGCGCCTGAAGCGGCTGCCGGCGGCCGGCTGGCTGGACGCTACGTTGTCGATCGGCGCACCGGCGCCGGACGGTTTCGGCCTGCGCGGCAGCGGCATGTTCATCCTGAACCCGCCCTGGACGCTGGAAGCGACGCTGCGCGACCTGCTGCCGCGCCTGGTCGAGCTGCTCGGCGCCGATGCCGGTGCCGGCTTTACGCTGGCATCCGGACAGACCGGCGCCAGCGAGGTGGCATCCGGTGAAATGCAAAAACGGAGCCGCAGACGCTGATCGTGCATTGATTCTCGGAAATTCCAGGCGCCGGCAGCGTACAATCGGCACGTTCGCCCGGAAGCGTGGAGACCGCACCGGGGCCAGGATAAAGAACCCCGCAGCTGCCGGTTGTCCGGCGAGATCGGGGCAAGTGCCGAACCTATTCGACAGTGGCCGACTCGATGCTCGATTCTTCCGACCAGACGCAGCGCGTCAAGGAATTTTTCCTGGCGCGGCAGCCGATTCTGAATCGCGAGCAGAGCCTGGTCGCCTACGAACTGCTGTTTCGCAGCGCCGCCACCGGCCCCGCCAATGTCGGCGACGACCTGGCCGCCACCGCCGCCGTCATTGCCCATGCCTCCGAACTCGGGATGGAAAACGTCATCGGCGAATCGCTCGGCTTCGTGAATGCCGATGCGACAGTGCTGATGAGCGATTTCGTCAATTTCCTGCCGTCCGACAAGGTCGTGCTGGAAGTGCTGGAGACCGTCAAGGTCACGCCACAGCTGGTCCAGCGCGTGGCCGAGCTGGTGGAGGAGGGATTCGTCTTCGCGCTCGACGACGTCGTCGCCGATTCCGAGGACGTGCAAAAACTGCTGCCGCTGGTCAAGATCATCAAGATCGACGTGATGGGCATGGAGCAGGATACCCTGGTCCGGCTCGCCACCCGCTTTGGCCAGGCCGGCAAGATCCTGCTGGCGGAAAAGGTCGAAACGCTGGAACAGTTTCAGCTTTGCCTGCAGCTCGGCTTCCATTACTTCCAAGGCTATTATTTCGCGCGACCGGGAATTCTTTCCGGGAAGAAACTGCTGCCGTCGCAGTTGACCATCATGCAGTTGATGGCGCTGATCATGACCGATGCCGACACCCGCGAAATCGAAGCCTGCATCAAACAGGATGTATCGCTCGGCCTGACCCTGCTGCGGCTGGTCAACACGCCGGCGTTCGGTCTGGCGCAGCGCATCGATTCGCTCGGCCAGGCGCTGGTACTGCTCGGTCGGCGCCAGCTGCAGCGCTGGCTGCAGATCCTGCTGTACGCCGATCCGGGCAAGGCGCGCGGCTTCACGTCGCCGCTGCTGGTGCTGGCCGCCACGCGCGGCAAGCTGCTGGAACTGATCGCGGAAAAAATCCACCCCGGCCAGCGCAACGTCGCCGACACCGCGTTTACCGTCGGCATCATGTCGCTAATGGATACGCTGTTCGGTTCGTCGATGGAAAAGATCCTGCAGCAGATTTCGGTCGCCGACGCGGTCAGCGCGGCGCTGCTGGAACGTTCCGGACTGTATGGCGACATGCTGAAGCTGGCGGAATATATCGAGCGCATCGAGGACGCCAGGCCGTTGCTGCTGCCGACGCTGCGCAAGCTGGGATTGTCGATCGACGAGTTGTACCAGCTGGAGGTGGCCGCCTTTGAGTGGAGCAACGCGATCTCGCACGCCGCGCGCTGAGCCGGCCGCCGGCGGCGCGGCTACAATGAATGCCATGAGCAAGGCATTCACCAAAGAGAGCGACGACGGCGACGACGAACTGGAGGCGGCGCTGCCGCAGATCCCGGCCGGCGCCAAGAACTACATCACCACCGCCGGCTATCGGCGCATCAAGGAAGAGCTGCTGCGGCTGATCGATGTCGAGCGGCCGGAGGTGGTGCGTATCGTGCACTGGGCCGCCTCCAACGGCGACCGCTCCGAAAACGGCGACTACATCTACGGCAAGCGCCGGCTGCGCGAAATCGACCGCCGCATCCGCTTTCTCACCAAGCGCCTGGACCTGGCCGAGGTGGTCGATCCGAGCGTGCACCACGGCAGCGACCAGATATTCTTCGGCGCCACCGTGGCCTACCAGAACCAGGCCGGAGAGCAGCACACGGTGACCATCGTCGGCATCGACGAACTGGATCCGCTGAATGGCAAGATCAGCTGGATTTCGCCGGTGGCGCGCGCGCTGACCAGGGCGCGCGAAGGCGACGTGGTAACGCTGAAGACGCCGGCCGGCATGGAAGAGCTGGAAATTCTGTCAGTCCAATATCCGGCGGCCGGCTAGTTTGCTACACTGGCTGATCGCCCATTTTCAGTCATTCGCTCCACCCGCCATCCTACGGGTCTGGAAGCGCCGTCCTGCCGGATCCGGCAGCGAGGCCGGCTGACGGGTCCGCGATCGCGCATCGGCGCCAGATCCCGCGGCATCCAATATTCCAATAAAAAACGCCTGCCATCATGTCGATCGTCTATTCCAGTTTGAACCACGCGTTGCGGGTGCCGCTGGCCGCCGAAGTGCATTCGCGGCCGCCGCTGCGCCTGACCGCGCTCGAAAGTGTGACCCATTTCGCCGTCTATGCGCGCGACGCGGCGGTGTCCGCGGATGCCGCCGACCAGCATCGGCTGCTGTGTCAACTGTGCGCGCATTTCGGCGTTGCCGGCCCCGGCGGCGAGGCCAAGTACTTCTTCCATGACTTCGGCCGCTTCCGCATGAAATGGGAATGCCATACCGAATTCGCCACCTATACCTTCGCCCGCACCCACGAACGGCCGCTGCCGCTGGCGGCGGCGTTCGCGCAGGTGCCGGTGTCGGAATTGCCGCAGCAATGGCTGCAGTCGCTGCAGGGCAAGATCATGGTCGCCGCGCACCTGGTGCTGGACCAGCAGGCGGCGCCGATCGAGGCGCCGGATGCGGAATTGCTGCAAGTCTTCGAGGACAATGCGCTGGCCGCCGGCCGGATGGCCCAGGGCGGCCAGATCTGGACCGATTTCCGCATCCAGGCCGACGGCTTCAACCGCTTCGTGGTGCGCGCGGTCGGCCCGCACGAGCAGCAGGCGGCGCGTCTGGTGCAGCGCATCCTGGAGATCGAGACCTACCGGATGATGGCCTTGCTGGGCTTACCGCTGGCGCAGCAATCGGCGCCGGTGCTGAGCGCGATCGAAGACCGCTTGGCGTGCCTGACCGCGACCATGGTCGATGCCGATCAGCCGGACGCCGGCGCCGCCGAGAGCGCCGACGACGAACAGGCGCTGCTGCGCGAACTGACCGGGCTGGCGGCGCGCATCGAGAAGCTGTCGGTCGACAACAGCTACCGCTTTTCGGCGTCGCAAGCCTATTTCCGGCTGGTGCGCGCGCGCATCGACGAATTGCATGAAATCCGCATCGAGGGGGTGCCGACCATCGGCGAATTCATGGAGCGGCGCCTGGCGCCGGCGATGAATACCTGCGAGGCGATCGCGCGCCGGCAGGAAGGACTGGCGGAGCGGATCGCGCACACCAACGACCTGCTGCGCACGCGGGTCGGCATCGTGCAGGAACAGCAGAACCGCAAGATTTTGCAGTCGCTGAACGCGCGCGCGGCGCAGCAGCTGCGCCTGCAGCAGGCGGTCGAGGGCTTGTCGGTGGTGGCGATTTCGTACTATCTGGCGGGGCTGTGCAACTATGCCGGCAAGGCGATGAAGGCGGGCGGCTGGCCGGTCAATCCGGAGGTTGCCACCGGCATCCTGGTACCGTTCCTGACGCTCGGGGTCTGGCTCGGCCTGCGACGCATGCGTCGGCGGCTGCATGTCGGTTGACCAGCCGGTATGGTAGATGACAGGGGTATGCGTTAAAAATGCCCTGTTTACAACCCGTAGAGGCGTGCATATTCTGGAGTATATGGCCGGCACGCCGATTTTTCATTCCCGCGCTGGTGAATCCGGCGACTTGATTATCCAAGCCGCGGGATTCCCGCCTGCGCGGGAATGACGCTTCGGGCGATGGAGGTGACGTCTAGCCGCGTTCCCGCAGGATGCGGGCGACGGCGCTGATGCCGCGCAGGTTGCGGATCAGCCGCGCCAGGTGGATGCGGTTTTCGACCTGGATCGTGAAGGTAATCTGCGTCATCATCGGATCCTTGTCGTCGTCCATGCTGACGTAGGTGATGTCGGCGTCCGATTCGCCGATCTCGCCGGCGACCCGCGCCAGGATGCCTTTTTCGTTCCTGACCAGGATTTTCAGCCGGCAGTCGAAGCGCCGGCTCGGCTGGTCGCTCCAGACCACCGGTATCCAGCGCTCCGGCTCTTTGGCGCGCTGCCGCTTGCCGATGTAGCAGTCCTCGACGTGCACCAGCAATCCCTGGTCGCGCTTCAGCTGGCCGACGATGCGGTCGCCCGGGATCGGCTGGCAGCACGGTGCCAGCTGCACCGACGAGCCTTCGCTGCCGTCGATCACGACCGGCTCCAGCGCCGCCGCGTCGCTGGCCACTTCGCCGGCCGCGGCGTCGCCATCCAGCAGGCCGTGGATGTGGCGCGCCACCAGGGTCGCCATGCGCTTGCCGATGCCGATATCGATATACAGTTCGTCGAGCGACTTGGCGCGCGATTCGTTCAGCAGTTTTTCGGTCAGTTCCGGCGGCAGCACCGGGTTCAGGTTCAGCGCGGTCAGCGCCTGCCCCAGCAGCCGCCGGCCGAGGTCGAGCGATTCGCTCAGGTTGACGGTGCGCAGGTGATGGCGGATCGCCGAGCGCGCCTTGCCGGTGCGCACGAACGATAGCCAGGTCGGCATCGGCCGCGAGGTGGGCGAGGTGATGATCTCGACGATGTCGCCGTTGCGCAGCTCGCTGCGCAGCGCGGTCTGCTCGTGGTTGACCTTGGCAGCGATGGTCTGGTCGCCGATGTCGGTGTGGATGCTGTAGGCGAAGTCGAGCACGGTGGCGCCGCGCGGCAGCGCGATGATTTCCGACTTCGGCGTGAACACGTAGACCGAGTCCGGGAACAGGTCGACTTTCACGTGTTCCAGGAATTCGGCCGAATCGCCGGTTTGCTTCTGGATGTCCAGCAGCGACTGCAGCCAGGCGTGGGTGCGCTGCTGCAGGTCGGTCAGGTTGCCGTCGTCATCCTTGTACAGCCAGTGGGCGGCGACGCCCGATTCGGCGACGCGGTGCATGTCCTGGGTGCGGATCTGGAATTCCACCGGCGTGCCGTAGGGGCCGATCAGCGTGGTGTGCAGCGACTGGTAGCCGTTCAGCTTGGGGATCGCGATGTAGTCCTTGAACTTGCCCGGCATCGGCTTGTACATCGCGTGCAGCGTGCCGAGCGCGACATAGCAGTTGGCGAAGCTGTCGACCACCACGCGGAAGCCATAGACATCCAGCACCTGCGAGAACGACAGGTGCTTGTTGCGCATCTTGCGGTAGATCCCGTACAGCGTCTTTTCGCGCCCGTACACCTGCGACTCGATGCCGGCGGCGGCCAGCGTGCCGTTGACCGAATCGAGGATCTTGCTGACCACTTCGCGCCGGTTGCCGCGCGCCGCCTTGACCGCCTTGGACAGGGTCTTGTAACGCAGCGGGTACAGGTGCGAGAACGCCAGGTCCTGCAGTTCGCGGTAGATGTTGTTCAGGCCCAGCCGGTGCGCGATCGGCACGTAGACTTCCATCGTCTCGCGCGCGATGCGGCGCTTCTTTTCGGCCGACATCGCGCCCAGCGTGCGCATGTTGTGCAGGCGGTCGGCCAGCTTGACCAGGATCACGCGCACGTCGCGCGCCATCGCCAGCAGCATCTTGCGGAAATTTTCCGCCTGCATCTCGATCTGGCTCTGGAATTCCAGCTTGTCGAGCTTGGACAGACCGTCCACCAGCGTCGCCACCTGGGCGCCGAAACGTTCGATCAGTTCATCCTTGCGGACGTCCTGGTCCTCCATCACGTCGTGCAGCAGCGCCGCCATGATGGCTTGCGCATCCAGCTTCCAGTCGGCGCAGATTTCGGCTACCGCGATCGGATGCGAAATATACGGCTCGCCCGACACGCGCATCTGGCCCAGATGCATTTCGTCGGAAAAACGGTACGCCTGCCGGACCTGCTTCAGCTCGTCCGGCGTCAGGTATTCCGAGAGCTTGCTGGAAAGTTGCGCGACTGATGCCACGCGTACGTCGGCTGCGGGAGCGTCGGGCAGGGGCGATCCGGCGGCGGAAGATTTGCGGCTGCGCCGGCCAGAAGCCGGCTTGGCCGTGGTGGCCGATAGCGTGGTATCCGTGGGCATCGTGTGATCCTCGGGCGATATCGGCGCCGCGGTCGGGGATGCTAGGCGGGGACCTTTTTCAGCATTTCGAGGCCGATTTCGCCGGCGGCGATTTCGCGTAGCGCGATCACGGTCGGCTTGTCCTTGGCGTCGACTTTCGGCGTATGGCCCTGCAGCAGTTGGCGCGCGCGGTAGGTGGCGGCCAGCGTCAGCTGGAAGCGGTTCGGGACTTGCTTGAGACAGTCTTCAATGGTAATGCGAGCCATGATTGCTCCTGGAGGCGGTTAGCGTAATTGTGCGTGGATACCCAGTTGGGCGAACAGAGGGGCGTTGCGCGCCGCTTGTTGCGAAAACCGGCAGCGGGTGGCTTGGACTATAGCGGTCAGCTGAGATAAGGCGACGGCAAACTCTTGATTAATAATAACATATTCGAACTCTGGGGCATGGGCGATTTCGCCGCCGGCGGCCAGCAGCCGGCGCGTGATGACCTGCGAATCATCCTGCCCGCGCTTCTTCAGTCGTTCTTCCAGTGCCGCGATCGACGGCGGCAGGATGAAGATGCCGACCGCGTCCGGAAAATGCCGCTTGACCTGTTGCGCGCCTTGCCAGTCGATTTCCAGCAGCACGTCGACGCCGGCCTCGATCTGGTCGGCGATCTGCAGGCGCGAGGTGCCGTAATAGTTGCCGTGGACTTCGGCCGATTCCAGGAATTCGTCCTTGCGGCGGCGCTCAAGGAAATCCTCGACCGAGGTGAAATGGTATTCGCGCCCGTCCTGCTCGCCGCTGCGCGGCGCCCGCGTGGTGTACGAAATCGACAGCTTGATCGACGGCTCCTGCGCCAGCAGCGCGTTGACCAGCGTCGATTTGCCGGCGCCGGACGGCGCCACGACCATGAACAGGCTGCCGGAGATGGCGGAAGCGTTGGACATCGGAATCCTTGAACGGAACCGCACCGGACGGCGACGGCATGCGGATGCCTCGCGCGTTCTGGTCGGTCAACTGGAACAGAGGGAGTATATCAAAAAAACAGCTTATTCCGGGCGAAAATAGGGCGGCTTCAAAAATACTATGCCTAGTATGATTTCCGGCAGCATGCTATCGAAGATAGTACGCAGCATGCCGGCACCAAGCCTGCCGTTATTTTATCAGCGCGCGCGGCTGGCGGCCGGCTCAATGGCAATCGGGGACGTTCTGGTCCAGATAGACCTCGAAGGCGATGTTGCGCACCGCCTTGGCCAGCCATTGGTTGGGCATGTTGGCGGCGCGCCATTCGAGCGCGGCCTGCTTCAGGAAGCGCGCGGTCGATGGATCGCCGCGCGGCGCCACCAGCACCAGCGGGGTTTTGGGCCCGGCCGGCAGCCGCGCCGAGAATTTTTTCCATTCCGGCAGCTTGATCAGTTCCTCCAGCAGCGCGCTGTCGTGCACCGCGGCGTCGCATTCGCCGATGCGCAAGGCCAATAACGCGTCGGCCGGCGCCTTGTAGCGCTGCTCGATGGCGCCGTACTTGGCCGCCGACCAGCCGGCATAGCGGCCGCCCTCGGCGACGCAGACGACGCGGCCCTTCAGCTGCGCCCAGTGCTTGATCGTGGTGTCGGTGCGCATGATCGCCATCGGCGCGGCCGAATAGCCGGTCGGGATCACGGTGGCGCTGCGGTACAGCGGGTCGCCATCGGCCAGCGCCAGCAACAACAGGTCGGCGCCGCCGTCGGCCAGCAGCCGGCCGCCGCCGTCGGCGTCGATGG
>JBATWJ010000299.1:0-6437 GCA_049672545.1 Burkholderiaceae bacterium | reverse complement strand
GCGCGCACGTGCGGCGCTGCCGCGCCAGGCGGCCACCGCCGGCGGCGATTGGGAAGAATTCTAGGCTGGCGGCGCGACCATCAAAAACCCGGGCGGCGGTCCGGGTTTTTTTATGCGCGGCGGCCCTGCTCCAGCGCCTGCAGCCGCGCCGCCAGTTGCGGCGAAGCCAGCGACTGCTCGTAGTGCGCGCGCAACAGCGCCGGATCGGCGCGGCCTGCGGCCTGCGCCATCAGGTCCGACTTGATCGTCGCCAGCACCGCCGGTTCGCAGGCCAGGATGGCGTCGGCGTAGGCGCGCACCGCGGCGTCCAGCTCGCCGGGCGCGACCAGTTCCTGCAGGAAGCCGATGCGCAGCATTTCCTCGTCGCCGATCGCCTGCGCGGTCAAAAACAGCTTCTTGGCGGCCGCCAGCCCGAGCACCGTGACATAGCGGCGGATGCCGCCCGGGTAGTAGTGCAGCCCGATCTTCGAGGCCGGCATCAGGAAGCGCGAACCGCGCACGCCGACGCGGAAGTCGCAGCACAGCGCGAGGTCGGTGGCGCCGCCGTAGACGCTGCCGTTCAGCGCGCAGACGGTCGGCAGCGGGAAGCGCTCGACGTGGTCCAGCATGTCCTCGAAACGGCTGTCGAGCTGATCGCGGATCGCGCCCAGCGTGTAGCCGGAGCTGAAGGTCTTGCCGCCGCTGCCGGTCAACACCAGCAGGCGCACGCCGGGCGTCGCTTCCAGCTGCCGCAGGTAGCCGCGGATCACGTCCGAATCCTCGGGCGCGATGCGGTTGTGCTGGCTGGGGCGGCGCAGGGTCAGCGTCGCCACCGCGCCGTCGATGGCGAGGCCGGGCGGCTGGTCGGAGGTCGGATCGGACATCAAATAATTTCCTTTCTGTCGATGCAATGGCAAATGGCGTCAGGCCGGTCCCATCAGCGTGTCCGGCAGCCAGGTGGCGATGCCGGGAAAGATCGCCAGCAGCACGATGAAACCGAGCATGATGCAGACGAACGGCAGCGCGCCCCACATGATGTCGCGCAGCGGCACTTCCGGCGCGACGCCACGGATCACGAACAGGTTCAGACCGAGCGGCGGATGGATCAGGCCGATTTCCAGGTTGATGGTCAGCATCACCGCGAACCAGATCAGGTCGATGCCGCTGTGCTGCAGCACCGGCAGGATCACCGGCATGCTCATCAGGATGATCGACACCGCCGGCAGGAAGAAGCCGGCGATCAGCAGGAACACGTTCAGGATCAGGATCAGTTCCCAGTTGCCGAGATTCCAGCCGAACATCCATTCGGCCAGGCTCTGCGTGATGTACAGATAAGACATCATGTAGGCATAGACGGCGGCACCGGCGACGATCATCAGGATCATGCAGGATTCGCGCACCGCCTCGCGCATGATGGTCCACAGCTCGCCGATGCGCCAGGTGCGGTACACCACCACCACCATCACCAGCGCCAGGAAGGCGGCGATCGCCGCCACCTCGGACGGCGTCGCGAAGCCGCCGTACATCACCACCGTCACCGAGATGATGATCGCCAAAAACGGCAGGATGCGGATCAGGCCGGCCATCTTTTCCGACAGCGTGTAGTTCTCGACCGTACGCACCGGGTCGCGCCGCAGCTGCCGGTAGCTGGCCAGCCAGGCGTAAGCGGCGAAGATCGCCACCAGCATGATGCCGGGCACGACGCCGGCCAGAAACAGCCGCGCGATCGAGGTATGGGTGACGATGCCGTAGACGATGAAGGTCAGCGACGGCGGGATCAGGATGCCGAGCGTGCCGCCGGCCGCGATCGAGCCGGTCGCCAGCCGCGCCGGCACGTGGCGCCGGATCATTTCCGGGATGCCGACGCGGCCGATGGCGGCGGCGGTGGCCGGGCTGGAGCCGCACATCGCCGCGAACAGCCCGCAGCCGAGGATGTTGGCGATCACCAGCCCGCCGGGAATCTTGCACATCCAGCGGTGCAGCGAATCGTACAGGTCGCGCCCGGCGCGCGAGGCGCCGATGGTGCAGCCTAGCAGCACGAACAGCGGGATCGTCAGCAGCGCGAAGTTCGACAGTTCGCCGACGAAGGTGTTCGGGATCGCCGCCAGGCCGCCGGCGTCGCCGAAGAAGTACAAGAAGCCGATCGATACCAGGATCAGCGCGAACGCGATCGGGATGCCGGAAAACAGCACTGCGAAGGTGACCACGAACAGCAGCGCGCCGATTTCGAGTTCGCTCATGCCGTCACCTTTGCCTGTTTGGCCGGCAGCGCGCGGCGCGCCTGCAGATCCTGATACAGCTGGCTCGCGTACTGGGCGGCGGTCATGAACATGCCGAGCGGGATGGTGGCGTACTTGGGCCAGGCCAGCGGCTGCCAGACGCCGAGCGCACGCTCGCCGGTGACGAACGCGTGCTGCGTCATCAGCAAGCCCTTCCATCCCAGGTAGAGGCAGATCAGGCAGCCGGCCAGCTTGGCGGCGAACGCCAGCTTGTGCTTCAGCTTTTCCGGCAGGATCGCGTCCAGCAGGTCCATCTTGACGTGGCCGCCGGTCGCCAGCGTATACGGCGAAGCGAGGAAGATGGCGCCGATCATCAGTTCGATCGACAGTTCCAGTTCCCAGGAATTCTGCAGGCCGACGGCGCGCTTGGCCACCATCAGCGTGATGATCAGGGTCGCCGCCAGCAGCAGCAGCGCCGCCGCCCCGGCCATGGCGGTGCCCGCGCGGGTCACCCAGCGATCGAAGTAACGCATGCCTTGTCTCCGTAATGGTTATGCCCGGGCCGGTACTGCCGGCCCGGATTGCCGCATCGCCGGCGCTTATTTGCCGAGCTTTTCGACCGCTTCCAGCAAGCCCTTGGCTTCCGGGCTGATGCTGGCGTAGTCAGGCCAGGCGGTCTTCTTGGCCAGAGCCAGCCATTGCCGGTATTCGTCCTGCGTCATCTGGTGCACGTCGACCTTGGCGGCCTTGAACTTGGCCACCACGTCGGCCTTGATCTTGTCCTGCTCGGCGTTGAAGTCGGCCTGGGTCGCGTCGGCCGCGGCCTCGAAGATCTTCTTCTGCGCCGGCGTCAGTGCGTTCCAGGCCTTGGTCGAGATCACCAGCGGCTGGAACACGACGAAGATCGTGTAGTCGCCGCCCAGCGTCGCGTACTTGACCTGCTCGTACAGGCGCATGCTCATGAAGGTTTCGTAGGACGTCATCAGGCCGTCCAGCACGCCGGTCTGCACCGCGTTGTACAGCTCGGTCGACGGCATCGCGAACACCGACGCGCCGGCTTCCTTCAGCATCGTGTCGAGCGTGCGATCGGCGCCGCGGAATTTCAGACCCTTGACGGTATCGGGCGTGGTGATCGGGCGCACGCGGTCGGCGATGCCGCCTTCGGTCCACCACCAGGTCAGGATGTGGAAGCCCTGCTTTTCGGCTACCGCCTGGAGCCGCTTTTCATAGTCCGTGCCCTTGAAGCGCATCGCATCCTGCACGCTGTTGATCGCGCCCGGCAGGATCGTGATCGAGAATTCCGGCGCCTTGCCGACCGCATAGATCAGCGGGAAGATCGACAGGTCGACCGAGCCGCCGGCCAGCGCGTCGATCTGCTTGATCGGATTGCTGATCAGCGATGCGCCCGGATAGATGCGGAACTTGAACGACGGATCGTGCTTGGTCACCTCGGCAACGAAATGGCGCGCGCCCTTGTCGCGGCCGTCGCCCTGCGGCCACTGGTGCGACAGCTTCAGGGTATCGGCATGGGCGATGCCCAGCGCCAGCGCGCCGGCCGCCAGCAGGGTTGGAATCTTCAGCTTCATCTTGGTCTCCTTTATGTGTATTCATGCCGCTTTCGGGTGCGGCGCTCAACTGCCCTGAAACACCACCTTCTGCTCCAACAACTGTGCGATCCTTTCCGGCGCCAGGCCGTACGCCTGCAGCACTTCCCGCGTATGCTGCCCAAACAGCGGCGGCGCACTGCGCACCGAACCGTTTTCGGTGGCCGCCATCCGGACCGGCAGCGCCACCTGGCGCAACGCGCCCAGGACCGGATGCTCGACGGTCTCGACCAGCTTGCAGGCCTTGACCTGCTGGTCGGCGAACACGTCTTCCAGCGTATTGATCGGGCCGGCCGGGATGCCGGCGGCGATCATCAGCGGCGTCCATTCCATGCGGGTCTTCTGGCGCAGGCTGGTCTCCAGCAATTCCTTCAGCACCAGCCGGTTCTGCATCCGCTCCGCATTGGTCAGAAAGCGCGCATCGCGCGGCAGCGCCGGCAGCTCCAGCACGTCGCACAGCCGCAGCCACATGTCCTGCGTGGCCGGCGCCAGATTGAGTGGGCCATCGGCGGTCTCGAAGGTGCCGTACGGCGCGATCACCGGGTGCACGTTGCCGCACGGCTGCGGGATTTCACCGACGCTCAGATACCGCTGCCCCTGCACGCTCAGCAGCCCGATCAGGCTGGCCAACAGCGAGGTTTCGACCCGCTGGCCGCGCCCGCCGTTCTGCCGTTCGATATAGGCAGCCAGGACGCCCATCGCCACCCACATGCCGGCGGTCAGGTCGCCGATCGCGGTACCGACCCGCATCGGGCCGGATTCCGGCGTGCCGGACAGGCTCATGAAGCCGGAATAGCCCTGCGCGATCTGGTCGAAGCCGGGCCAGTCGCGCGCCGGACCGGTGCTGCCGAAGCCGGAGATCGACGCATAGATCAGTTCCGGCCGCACCGCCGCCAGCCCGTCGTAGCCGAGGCCCATCGCCTCCATCGTGCCGACCTTGAAGTTCTCGACCACGACGTCGGACTTCAGCGCCAGTTCACGGATCAGCGCCAGCCCTTCCGGATTGCGGAAGTCGACGCCGATGCCTTTCTTGTTGCGGTTGGCGCTAAGATAATAAACGCTTATGCCCTGATCGAACGGGCCCCACTGGCGGATCATGTCGCCGCCCGGGGTTGGTTCGACCTTTACCACCTCGGCCCCGAGGTCAGCCAGAATCATCGAACAGAACGGGCCCGAAAGGGCGCGCGTGAGGTCGAGCACCTTGACCCCGGAAAGCGGAAGCGGCATGGCGGGCAGTCTCCTGAATGGCTTCTTGTTGAATATGAGCCGATTCTAGGCAGTCCGCGCGGGGGAATGAAATACTGTTTACTGACCGAGCAATAAGAAAATCTTATCGCCGCCGCGGCACCAGGAGCGCGCATGAACCTGAAGCAGCTGACCTACTTCGTCAAGATCGTCGAGGCGCAGAGCATGACGCGCGCGGCGGAAGGATTGCACATCGCGCAGCCGGCGCTGAGCCAGCAGATCACGCTGCTGGAGGACGAGCTGGGTGTGAAGCTCTTGAACCGCAGCTCGCGCGGCATCCAGCCGACGCCGCAGGGTGAGCTGCTGTACCGCCACGCGCGCACCATCCTGCGCCAGCTCGACAACACCCGCATCCTGCTGGCCAAGAAGGAAGGCGACGTGTCCGGCAACGTGTCGCTCGGCATGCCGTCGTCGACCGCGCGCATGCTGGCGCTGCGCCTGATGCGGCTGGTCAAGGAGCGGCATCCGGCGATCGTGCTGGAAATCGTCGACGTGCCGAGCGCCGACCTGACTTCGCTGGTGGCGCACGGCCGCGTCGATTTTTCGCTGGTGCCCGATCCGCAGAAACCGAAGGACATGGATTTCGTGCCGCTGTTTCGCGAAGAGCTGTACCTGATGACCACGCCCGGCACCATCGCCGGCAACCATCGCGTGCCGCTGAAGAAGATCGCCGCGCTGCCGCTGATCCTGCCGAGCCTGCCGAACATGCTGCGTTCGCGGCTCGAGCATGCATTCCTGAAGGCGAGCCTGACGTTCAATCTGTTCGGCGAAGCCAGCACCTCGGCGATCCTGATCCCGGCGGTACGCGCCGGGCTGGCGGCGACCATCCTGCCGTATTCGTCGGCGCACGAGGAAGTCGGCAACGGCCAGGTGCAGATGCATGCAATCGAGGGCGGCTTCGGCCGCGACGTCTACCTGTGCGTCAGCAACACGCTGCCGGTGTCGCCGGCGACCAATACCGTGATCGACCTGTGCCGCGCCGCGCTGGCCGAGCTGGTCGGCAGCGGTGCGTGGAAAGGCTGCCGGCTGCTGTAGCGGCGGCCAGCGAATCCCGAACGATTCATATACTCCCGCTTCATAGCCTCAATCGTGGCGATCAGCGCTTAAGGATTGACCGATACCCCCCTTTATCCGCTTCAGCCGGCAGAAAAGCTGGTGCGTCCACAGTACCCGGTGCAGTACCTTGCCGACCAGGCCGGTGCCTTACAGCGCGATCACGCCGATGCGGACGTCGCGTTGCCGGAGTTGATTGAAGACAGCCACTGTGACCTGCTACGCGAATTTGTAGCCAGTTGGCGGGTTAGTCTTTCGGTTCAAGCACGCTGATTTTGCCATCGTTGCCGGCCTACCGAGGCTGGTGTCCGATTGCCGAGCGCAGAGTGCGGTCGCT
>JBATWJ010000298.1:0-2339 GCA_049672545.1 Burkholderiaceae bacterium | reverse complement strand
CCGCCGGCTTGCTCGGCGGCTGCGGCTTCCGGCTGCGCGGCAGCAGCCAGACCGCGCTGCCGTTCCAGTCGATCTATCTCGGCTTTTCCGACAATTCGCCGCTCGGCACCGAGTTGCGGCGTTACATCGAAGCCAGCGGCACCCGCGTGGTGAAGGCACCGCAGGATGCTGAAGCGCTGCTCGACGTGCTGTCGGAAAGCCGCGAAAAGGCGATCCTGTCGCTGAACAGCGCCGGCCGGGTGCGCGAATACTCGCTGTACTACAAGTTCAGCTTCCGCGTGCGCGACCAGGCCGGCAAGATCCTGCTGGCGCCGACCACGATCACGCTGAAGCGCGACGTCAGCTTCAACGAATCGCAGGTGCTGTCGAAGGAATCGGAAGAAGCGTCGCTGTACCGCGACATGCAAAGCGACCTGGTGCAGCAGATCCTGCGGCGGCTGGCGGCGCTGAAGAAAACCTGACTATTGCGGGACAGAGTTTATGAGCCGCCGCAGCGCGGCGAATTACTCTGTCCCCAACTGATCAAACGGAAAAACAGAGCAAGGTTCGCTCCCGCAGAAGGATTGGTCGAGTCACCTAACCTTCCCAAGATTCCGGCCTACGCCGGGATGACAAAATTTATGGCTTTGCAGGACAGGATTCAGCGCAACCGTACTCCGTCCCCCGACCTTTCATCCACCAGAACCCATGCAGCTCCGCCCCGACGCCCTCCCCGCCCACCTCGCCAAGCCGCTGGCGCCGCTGTACGTGATCAGCAGCGACGAGCATCTGCTGGCGCTGGAAGCGGCCGACGCGATCCGCCGCGCAGCGCGCGCCCAGGGCTTTTCCGAGCGCGAGGTGCTGCAGGTCGACCGCAGCTTCAAATGGAGCCAGCTGCTGGCCGCGCAGCAATCGCAATCGCTGTTCGGCGACAAGAAGCTGATCGAGCTGCGCATCCCCACCGGCAAGCCCGGCAAGGATGGCGGCCAGGCGCTGCAGGGCTATGCCGCCGCCGCGGCCGCCGGCGGTGACACCGTGACCCTGATCAGCCTGCCGAAGCTGGACTGGGCGACGCAAAAGGCGGCCTGGGTCGGCAGCCTGCAGCAGGCCGGCGTCTATCTCGACATCCCGCTGGTCGAACGCGCGCAGCTGCCGGCCTGGATCGGCACGCGGCTGGCGGCACAGGGGCAGAACGCCGAGCGCGCCGCGCTCGATTTCATCTGCGAGCGGGTCGAGGGCAACCTGCTGGCCGCGCACCAGGAAATCCAGAAGCTGGCGCTGCTGCACCCGCCCGGCAGACTGACGCTGGCACAGGTGCAGGATGCGGTACTGAACGTCGCCCGCTACGACGTCTTCAAGCTCAACGAAGCGATGCTGGCCGGCGATGGCGCACGCCTGACGCGGATGCTGGACGGCCTGCAGGGCGAAGGCGAAGCGCTGCCGCTGGTGCTGTGGGCCATGAGCGAAGAAATCCGCACGCTGCTGAAGCTGAAAGCGGCGATGCAGCAGGGCCAGCCGGCCGGCGCGTTGATGAAGCAATACCGCATCTGGGGCGCACGCGAACGCCTGATGCCGGCGGCGCTGCAGCGGCTGAAGCTGGCCGCGCTGCAGCAAGCGCTGCGCGACGCCGCCCAGATCGATAAGATGGTCAAGGGCCTGCGCGCACCGCAATTCGCCGGCGACGCCTGGGATGCGCTGCTGCAGCTGGGACTGAAGGTGGCGCACGGCAGGTGAGTCCAAAGCGGTGTTTGAAGTTGCCACTGTTTTTTGACGTTGCCGTTGCTTTTGAGTTGGCTTTTGACGTACCCCTGCTTGGACGCTGCCGCTGCTGCGGCGCCGAAATCGGATCAGAAATGAAACATGTCTGAGCGCAGCGAGTTGGTTTCATTTCCCGATTTTGGCGCCGCAGCAGCGGGAAGCCGAAGGCCAGCGTCTTGCGGTCGCCTTTCTTTGCTTACTTTCTTTGGCGAGACAAAGAAAGTAAGTGGCCGCCGGGCCACCCCCGGCCAGTCACCACGAAGTAGCAGCGGTATCGCTTAGACGGAAAACGCCACTGGGTTCCGGCCTTCGCCGGAACGACAGCAGGTAAGCTAGCGATAAAACAGCGATAGTTGGATACGGCAGACAGCAGACAGCAGACAGCAAATAACGAATCCCATCGAACCCACTTACTCACCGAAATAAAAACGCAAAACCAGGGAGTATGCCTAAAAAACATCCAATCCCGCGCGTTCTATCTGCGACTTCAAAAATACCCTATACAGTATAAAATCCCCCCAAACCCTCATGAACCACCCCGCCCCACCCGCCGCCATGAACATCGAGCACTACATCTCCACCCTCGGCCAGCGTGCCCGCGC
>JBATWJ010000297.1:0-1906 GCA_049672545.1 Burkholderiaceae bacterium | reverse complement strand
CAGCAGCGCGGTGCCGATCCGGTGCGCCAACAGCGCGATGATCAGCGCCGCCAGCGCCGCCAGCGCGATGCCGTCCCAGCCGGCGGCGGCGACGGTGTCGAGGCGGGACAGCAGGCTGGAAATCGGCATCGGTTCGGCGGTCCGGAAAAGGCGAGGGATCGAAAACGGAAGCGGCGGCGACGGCCGCGTTGCCTGTCATTACATGGGCTGGCGTGGCTTGAATGCAAGCCGAGGGCGGGATCAAACGGGCGCACTTTGAAATGGCTCAATTGCCAGGGCGTAAGGAGGAACTCGGGCTGGCGTGCCGTTGTGCGAGCCGAAAGGGAGACGGCTTCTCAACCCTGTCGTTCCGGCATGCTTAAAGCCGGAACCCAGTGTCGTTCGATGTTCCGTATTTACTAGAAAAGACGCTGGATTCCGGCTTGCGCCGGAACGACCGCTATGGAGGAGGAGCGCGAGCGCGGCTCAGATGGTTGGGAGTATCGGAGTTTTTCAAAGTATCAGCGCCCGACTTTGGATGCCTCTGCCGGGAGTATATGAAAAATCCTGTCGCCTCACGCCTCCAGCGCAATCGTCGCCACCACCGGCGCATGGTCCGACGGCTGCTCCCACTTGCGCGGCGCGCGGTCGATGACGCAGGCGCTGCAGCGCGCCGCCAGCGGCGGCGACAGCAGGATGTGGTCGATGCGCAAGCCCTTGTTCAACTGGAAGCCGAGCTGGCGGTAATCCCACCAGCTGAACAGCTTTTCCGGCTGCGCGAACAGCCGGAACGCATCCTGCAGTTCCAGCCCGCACAGGCGGCGGAACGCCTCGCGCTCCGGTTCCGACACCAGCACCGAACCCTGCCACGCCACCGGGTCGTGGACGTCGCGGTCTTCCGGCGCGATGTTGTAGTCGCCCACCAGCGCCAGCTGCGGGTGGGCCTTGAGTTCCTCCATCAGCCAGCCGTGCAGGCCGTCCAGCCATTTCAGCTTGTAGCGGTATTTGTCGGAATCGACCGCCTGCCCGTTCGGTATATAGGCGCAGACGATGCGGATACCGTTGACGGTCGCCGCCAGCAGTCGCTGCTGCTCGTCCGGATAGCGCGGGTTGTTCTTGACGACGTCGGTGATCGGATGGCGCGCCAGGATCGCCACGCCGTTGTAGGTCTTCTGGCCGGTGAAGACGACCTGGTAGCCGGCCGCCTCGATCTCCGCCACCGGGAATTTCTCGTCGATGGTCTTGGTTTCCTGCAGGCCGAGCACGTCGACCGGATTTTCAGCCAGCCATTGCAGCACGTGCGGCAGGCGCACCTTCAGGGAGTTGACGTTCCACGTCGCGATTTTCATGTATTGCCGCTTTCTTCGAATGATCGATCTGGCGCAGCCTCGCCGCAGGTCGGCAAGGCGCGGATGCAAGCGGTAATGGTAGCAGCCGCGGCGGTTCGCATCCGCGCCTGGCATTCGGCCGGCCATCGTCGTTACAATCGGTGCGATCGATCCGCTCCCTGGATGGGTGGCCGCGCCGAGGTCCGATAGTGGACATCGCATGAATCGTTGCCCGCCGCTGGAGCCTTTTTGTCGTACTGCGCCCGCCGACCCGATGCCGCGCCTGAAAATACTGCTCTACACCAGCCTGGCGATGCTGGCCTTTGCCGGCAATTCGCTGCTGTGCCGGATCGCGCTGCGCCAGACCGGCATCGACGCCGCCAGCTTCTCGGCGATCCGCATCTGCAGCGGCGCGCTGGTGCTGTGGCTGATCGTGCGCAGTCGCGCCGGGTCCGCGGCACCGGCCGGCAGCTGGCTGTCCGGCTTGGCGCTGTTCGTCTACGTGGCGGCGTTCTCGTTTGCCTACCTCAGCCTGCCGGTGGCCAGCGGCGCGCTGATCCTGTTCGGGGCGGTGCAAGCGACGATGATCGGCTATGGAC
>JBATWJ010000296.1:0-5874 GCA_049672545.1 Burkholderiaceae bacterium | reverse complement strand
ACGTGGGCCAGCCGCCAGCGGGCCGGGAAATCGATGGCGCCGGCGTCCGGGTGCAGCTCGCCGCGCAGCAGCGCGAACAGGCTGGATTTGCCAGTGCCATTGGCGCCGATCAGGCCGATCTTGTCGCCCGGGTTCAGGGTCAGGTCGGCTTGTTCGAGCAGCGGCTTGACGCCGCGCACCAGCGACACGTGTTGAAAACGAATCATTTTAGAGGGAGTATAGGCAAAAATATGCCAATTCCTGCAGGAAAAACCTGCGGCTTCAAAAATACAATAGCCAGTATAAAAAAGGTGCCCAATCAGTTGCCGGCTTCCCGCAATTGCAGCGCTGTCAGCAGGAACACCATGTCGTCGCCGGCCGAGGTCGTCAGCCAGGTCAGTCCGAGCTGGCCGAATGCGGCTTCGGCGTATGTGCGCTCGTTGCCGATCTCGACGATCAAGAGGCCGTCGTCGGTCAGCCGCTCGGCGGCGCCGGCGACGATCCTGCGCACCAGGTCCATGCCGTCGTCGCCGCCGGCCAGCGCCAGCTGCGGCTCGTGCCGGTATTCCGGCGGCAGCGCCGCCATCGACGCGGCGTTGACGTAGGGCGGATTGCTGACGATCAGATCGTACTGGCGCGGCGGCAATTGCGCGTACAGATCCGATTCGACCAGCGTAATGCGCTGCTGCAGATGGTAGTCGGCGACGTTGCGCTGCGCCACCGCCAGCGCGTCGGCCGAAATGTCGACCGCGTCGATCGCCGCCTGCGGGAAGGCGTCGGCCAGCAGCACCGGCAGGCAGCCGGAGCCGGTGCACAGGTCGAGGATCGACTCCACCGCATCGGCATCCGCCAGCCACGGCGCGAAGCGTTCCGGAATCAGCTCGGCCAGGAACGAGCGCGGCACGATCACCCGCTGGTCGACATAGAAGCGGTAGTCGCCAAGCCAGGCTTCGTTGGTGAGGTAGGCGGCCGGCACCCGCTCATCCGCGCGCCGCTCGATCACCGCCAGCAGCGCCGCCACCTCGTCCGGCAGCAGGCGCGCGTCGAGGAAGGGATCGAGCCGGTCCAGCGGCAGCGCCAGCGTGTGCAGCAGCAAGTAGGCGGCTTCGTCGAAGGCATTGCTGCTGCCGTGGCCGAAGTACAGGCCGGCGCGGTTGAAGCGCGTGACCGCATGGCGCAGCAGGTCGCGCAGGGTGGTGAAGTCGTTCGCGGTGGTCGGAGTCATGGGGACGGAAAAGTGGTCCGGCACAGGGCGCGGAGAAAAGGCAAACCGCCATTTTACGGGTTGGGCCGCGGGTGTCCGGCATCCGTATCGCCGGGCGGCAACTCGGGCGCGATGGCCGCGTCCGGCGCCTCAGGCCGGCAGCAGAAGGTTTTCCAGCGTGCGGCGGTAGATGTTCTTCAGCGGCTCGATCTCGTCGAGCGCGATGTGTTCGTCGATCTTGTGGATGCTGGCGTTGCGCGGGCCGAATTCGACCACTTGCGGGCAGATCTGCGCGATGAAGCGACCGTCCGAGGTGCCGCCGGATGTCGACAGCTCGGTCTCGACGCCGGTTTCCGCGTGGATCGCCGCCGTCAGCGCCGCGCTCAGTGCGCCGCGCGCGGTCAAGAACGGCAGGCCGCCGACCGTCCATTGCAAGTCGTAGTTCAGGCCGTGGCGCTCGAGCAGCGCGTGCACGCGCCGCTGCAGACCGTCCGGGGTGCTGGCGGTGGAAAAGCGGAAGTTGAAGTCGATCACCAGCTGGCCGGGGATCACGTTGGAAGCGCCGGTGCCGCCGTGGATGTTGGAGATCTGCCAGGAGGTCGGCGCGTAGTATTCGTTGCCGTCATCCCATTTTTCCGCCACCAGTTCCGCCAGCGCCGGCGCCGCCAGGTGGATCGGATTCTTCGCCAGATGCGGATAGGCGATGTGGCCCTGCACGCCCTTGACCGTCAGCCGGCCCGACATGGTGCCGCGGCGGCCGTTCTTGATCATGTCGCCGAGCTTCTCGACCGAGGTCGGCTCGCCGACGATGCAGTAGTCGAGGCGTTCGCCGCGCGCCCGCAGCCGCTCGCATACCACCACCGTGCCGTCGGTGGCCGGGCCTTCCTCGTCGCTGGTGATCAGAAAGCCGATCGAGCCGGCATGATCCGGATGGGCGGCGACGAATTCCTGCACCGCCACCACCATCGCCGCGATCGAGGTCTTCATGTCGGCGGCACCGCGGCCGTACAGCTTGCCGTCGCGCCGGGTCGGCACGAACGGATTCGACTGCCACTGCTCCAGCGGCCCGGTCGGCACGACGTCGGTGTGGCCGGCGAATACCAAGAGCGGCTGCGCCGTGCCGCGCCGCGCCCACAGGTTGGTGACGGCGCCCGACTGCACGGTCTCGCAGACGAAGCCGAGCGGCGCCAGCAGGTCCGCCAGCAACTGCTGGCAGCCAAGGTCGTCCGGCGTTACCGACGGCAGCGCGATCAGGCGCTCGGTCAGTTCCAGCGTCGCGCTCATGGCTGCGCGCCTGTGAAGAGAAGCTGGTAGCCGGCGTCGGAAAAGCCGCAATGGAAGTGTCCGCCGATGGCCAGCACCGGCCGCTTGATCAGCGACGGCAGCTCGGTCATCAGGCGGATCGCGCCGGCGGCGTCGTTAGCCTGCGCCTTTTGCTGATCCGACAGGCCGCGCCAGGTGGTGCCCTTGCGGTTGACCAGCGTATCGAGCGGGATGTCGGCCAGCCAGGCTTGGATCTGCGCGGCCGACACGCCGGCCTTCTTGAAATCGTGGAAGGCGTGCGGCACGTTCTGCGCCGTCAGCCAGGCGCGCGCCTTCTTGACCGTGTCACAGTTGGGGATGCCGTACAGGGTGATCGTTGGAGCGTTCATGCGTTACAGGTTCAGCGTGAATTCGGTGAAGGTCGCGCCTTCGTTCTGTTCCGGTTCGGGCTGCGGCGCGCTCTTCTTGCCGGACGATTCGTTGTTCAGCAGCCAGTACAGGTTGGTGGCGGAATCGGCATGCGCCAGCGCATCCTCCTTGGTCACGCGGCCGTCGCGGATCAGCTGCAGCAGCGCCTGCTCGAAGGTCTGCGAGCCGGGTGCCATGCTTTTTTCGATCGCATCCTTGATGGCGCCGATGTCGCCCTGTTCGATCAGCTCCGCCACGTGCTGGGTGTTCAGCATGATCTCGACCGCCGCCGCGCGCCCGCCGTCGACCGCCGGCACCAGCCGCTGCGAGACGATGCCGCAGACGGTCGAGGCCAAGTCCTGCAGCAGCGCCGGCCGGTTTTCCAGCGGATAGAAATTGATGATGCGGTTCAGCGCGCGGTAGCTGTTGTTGGCGTGCAGCGTCGACACCACCAGGTGCCCCGACTGCGCGTAGGCCAGCGCTGCCGACATGGTTTCCTGGTCGCGGATCTCGCCGATCAGGATGCAGTCCGGCGCCTGCCGCAGCGCGTTCTTCAGCGCGGTGCCGAGGTCGGCGGCGTCGACGCCGATCTCGCGCTGGTTGACGATCGAGCGCTGGTTCTTGAACAGGAATTCGATCGGGTCTTCCAGCGTCAGGATGTGCCCGGGCATCTGCTGGTTGCGGTGGTTCAGCATCGCCGCGATGGTGGTCGACTTGCCGGAGCCGGTGGCGCCGACCACCAGCAGCAAGCCGCGCTTTTGCCGGATCAACTCGGACAGCACCGGCGGCAGCCCGAGGTCTTCCAGCGGCGGGATCGTGACCGGGATGTAGCGCAGCACCGCCGACACGCTGCCACGCTGGCGGAAAGCCGACAGCCGGAAGCTGCCGACACCCGGCACCGGGATGCCGATGTTGAGTTCGTTGTCGCGCTCCAGCTGCTGCAGCTGCGCGGCCGATACCACCTCGGCCAGCAGCGCCAGGATGTTCGCCTGGTCCAGCTTCTGCTGGTTGACCGGGATCAGCATGCCGTTGATTTTCAGGTGGATCGGCGAATTGACCGCCACGAACATGTCGGAAGCGCCTTTTTCCTTCATCAGCAAAAACAGACGGTCCATCGCCATGGGGTTCTCCTGGTCGGTTGGCGGCGCCGGGGCGGCGGCCGGATTCGGTTAGGCGTCGCGCAGCAGTTCGTTGATACCGGTCTTGGCGCGGGTCTGGGCGTCGACGCGCTTGACGATCACCGCGCAGTACAGGCTGTACCTGCCGTCGGCCGATGGCAGATTGCCGGACACCACCACCGAGCCGGCCGGCACGCGGCCGTAACTGATTTCGCCGGTGGCGCGGTCGTAGATCTTGGTCGACTGGCCGATGTAGACGCCCATCGATATCACCGAGTTTTCCTCGACGATCACGCCCTCGACGATTTCCGAGCGGGCGCCGATGAAGCAGTTGTCCTCGATGATGGTCGGGTTGGCCTGCATCGGCTCCAGCACGCCGCCGATGCCGACGCCGCCCGACAGGTGCACGTTCTTGCCGATCTGGGCGCAGGACCCGACCGTGGCCCAGGCATCGACCATCGTCCCTTCGTCGACGTAGGCGCCGATGTTGACGAAGGACGGCATCAGCACCGCGTTCTTGCCGATGAAGCTGCCGTGCCGCGCCACCGCCGGCGGCACCACGCGGAAACCGCACCTGGCGAAATCTTCCGCGGTGTAGTTGGCGAACTTGGTCGGCACCTTGTCGTAGAACTGCATGTGGGCACCGGACGGCATCACGAAATTGTCTTCCAGGCGGAACGACAGCAGCACCGCCTTCTTGACCCACTGGTTGACCACCCAGGCGCCGCTGTCCTTCTGCGCCACGCGCAGCGAGCCGTCGTTCAGGTGCGCAATTACCTGGGCGACGGCGTCGCGCACGTCGGCCGGCGCCGACTTCGGCGAAAACTTGGCGCGGTCTTCCCATGCCTGGTCAATGAGGGTCTGCAACTGCTGGGTCATCTGCGCTCGCTTGAGTCAAAAGAACGAAAAGGGGTGCGGAAATTACAGTGTCCGGCAAAAATCGACGACGCGGCGCGCCGCTTCCAGGCACTCGTCGACCTCGGCGACCAGCGCCATGCGCACGCGGTTGCGACCGGGATTTTCACCGTGCGCTTCGCGCGCGAGATAGCTTCCCGGCAACACCGTCACATTATATTCGGCGTACAGGCGGCGGGCGAACTCGGTATCGCTGATCGCCGCGTCGCGGTCGACCCGCGCCCACAGGTAGAAGCCGGCGTCCGGCAACTGCACGTCCAATACCTGTTGCAGCAGCGGCGTCACCTGGTTGAACTTGGCGCGGTATTTGTCGCGGTTTTCGCGCACATGGTCTTCGTCGTTCCAGGCCGCGACCGAGGCCGCCTGGATCGCCGGCGCCATCGCGCTGCCGTGGTAGGTGCGGTACAGCAGGAATTGCTTCAGGATCGCCGCATCGCCGACGACGAAGCCGGAACGCATGCCCGGCACGTTGGAGCGCTTGGACAGGCTGGAAAACGCGATCAGCCGCTCGTAGCCACGGCCGAGCCGGTGCGCGGCCTGCAGCGCGCCGAGCGGCGCTTCTTCCTGAAAATAAATTTCCGAATAGCACTCGTCGGCGGCGATCACGAAGCCGTAGCGGTCCGACAGCTGGAACAATTGCCGCCAAGTGTCCAGCGACAACACGGCGCCGGCCGGATTACCGGGCGAGCACAGGTACAGCAGCCGCACGCGGCGCCAGATCTCATCCGGCACGCTGCCGTAATCGGGGGCGAAATTGCGCTCGGGATCGGAATTGGCGAAATACGGCTGCGCACCGCCGAGGTAGGCCGCGCCTTCGTAGATCTGATAGAACGGGTTCGGGCACAGCACCAGCGCGTCGCGCTCGGCCGGGTCGAGCACGGTCTGCGCCAGCGCGAACAAGGCCTCGCGTGAACCGTTGACCGGCAGGATCTGGGTCGCCGCGTCCAGCGGCGGCAGGCCGTAGCGGCGCTGCAGCCAGCCGGCGAT
>JBATWJ010000295.1:0-2244 GCA_049672545.1 Burkholderiaceae bacterium | reverse complement strand
TCCTAGGCCCGGGCAAGCAACCGCCTGGGTGGCAATCGTTGCTGAAATCGCACGTTCGGCGAGGCGCCCACACTTGCGGTGGTCGGAATCGGAGCTGAACGAATCGGTGTAAGCTGGATTCAAACGTTGCCGCCCGAGTATTCCAGGGCAGCGGCGCTTCCCCATCGCTTTACATCGAGTGACGCCATGACAGAACGTTTCCGCAAATTCGCACAACTGTGCTCGCAGGCCGTCGGGTCGCCGTGGGCTTTCATGGCCGCTGGCGCGGCCATCGTGATCTGGGCGCTGTCCGGACCGCTGTTCGATTTCTCCGATACCTGGCAGCTGATCATCAATACCGGCACCACCATCGTCACCTTCCTGATGGTGTTCATGATCCAGAATTCCCAAAACCGCGATGCGCAAGCGATGCAGCTGAAGCTCGACGAGCTGCTGTGCGCGGTCGAAAACGCGCGCACCCAGCTGGTCGACCTGGAAAACCTGAGCGACGGCGAAATCGAACGTCTGCAAAAGGAATTCCGCCGCATTCGCAAGACCGAAACCGCGCTGGCCGAAAAGGCCGCCGAAAGCGCGGCGCAAAAGGCCGCCGCAGGCGCGATGGAAAACGTCATCGAGGATGCGGCCGAGGACGCGGCCGAAAGCGCGGCGGAAAAGGCCGCCGAACGGGTCGTGCAAAAGCAGCAGGAAGAGCTGGGCAGGCTGCCGGCGGGCGACGCTACTGGGGTTTCGCCCAGATCTCGCTGATTGCCGGGCGCGCGGTCGGATCGACTTGCGCCAGGGAGGCCGCCGGCAGGTTCGGTTCGCGCGCGACGCTGCTGCCGGCGATCGAGCCGAACGAGCGCGCGGCCTGCAGAGACGATGCGCAGGTATTCGTCCGGCCGCTGCTGCGGCCCATCGGGATCGTGTAGCCGGCGTTGATCGCGTAGCCGCCGTCGCCGCTGTCGCGGTCCAGCGTGCGCGAGGCGCCGATACTCCAGGCGCCGTGGGCGACGGCGACGCCGAAGCTGCGCCAGGACGCATGGCTTTCATAATTGCCCTGCAGCCGCGAACAGCCGCCGACGTACTGCGTGTAATGCAGGCGGCGCGATGCGGTGCTGTCGAGCTCGCCGCTGCCGTCGGCGAAGTCGTAGTGCAGGCGGTCGATGCCGGTGCCCAGCTCCAGCCGCGAGGCCGGTAGCGGCGCCAGCGCCAGATTCAGCATGTAGCCGCGTTGGGCGCCAGTGGCCAGCGTGCGTGGGTCGACCAGCACCCGGGTAGCCAGGTCGCTGTCCTGCAGCACTAGCTTCTGGCCGGGGTCGGCCTCGTCGGCATAGGCATGCCAGGCGGTCAGGCTGAGGCCGGACAGGAAAGCATCGCCGGACCAGGTCTTGCGGATGTCGAGCAGGTAATTGTGCTGCACCACGCTGTCGGCCGCGGCGCCGGAGGCGAACTGGTAATCCTCGGTGCGACGCAGCTGGCCGCCGCTGAGCTTGACGCGTAAATCCTTTTCCGGAGCATAGACCGCGTTCAGCAGCAGTTCCTTGCGGCGCGCGCCCACCACCACGTTGGCGCCACCGGCGAATTCGCGGTCCAGCCGCAGCCCGTAGTCGAGCGCCATCGCCGCGTCCGTGCGCGACGCATAGTCGAGGCGGGTGGTCCAGGTCTGATCGCGCGTATCGCCCCCGACCGTCGCCGCCTGACCGTCCATCGCGAAGCGGCGTACCGGCTCGGCCGGCGCCGCCAGGTCGGGCAGCGCCTGCTTCTTCACCGAAAACAGCGGCAGGCGTTCGGCCGCCAGCGCGCCGCCGGTGAATATGGGGGCGCCTTGGACCAGCAGGAGCAACAGGGGAAGACAGGCTTTTTTCAGCATCGTCGGCGCAATGGGCAGGGGGTGCTGGAGAGGGCCGGAGCGGAGAAAAAACAATCCGGACAGCAAAAGTTTACTGTGCGAACCGTTGCGGAACAATGACGGAATGACCAATCCCGGCACTTTTTTCGCGAAAAAATGCGGGAAATGCTGAAAACCATGACAAGCCGCAAACGATCCGGGCATTTGCCGCCGGATCGCAGTGAAATGCGGGGGTGTTGTTGGAAGAAGGAAGAAAAACTGCAGGGAGCAGCGGACGCCGCTACCTGGCCGTCAGCCTGCGACCAGCCGGTGGCCGCTGCTGCGCAGCGTCGACTGGCCGTCGGGGCCGTACAGGTTGGCGCTGCCGGTGGCGCCCTGCAGCACGCCGAGGGCCGCCTGGTTGCGCGCCATGTGGC
>JBATWJ010000294.1:0-2007 GCA_049672545.1 Burkholderiaceae bacterium | reverse complement strand
AGCGGGAGCCGCCGGCGCGGCCGGCGCCGGGAGGCTTTCCATCACACCGCCGCCGGCGTGCGTGCGCTGGCCACCATAGAACGCCAGCGCCAATGTCGCGGCGAAAAAGATGACAGCGGCGATCGCGGTGAACTTGGACAGGAAATTGGAGGAGCCGGAAGCGCCGAACAGGCTGCCGGAAGCGCCCGAGCCGAAGGCGGCTCCCATGTCGGCACCCTTGCCGTGCTGCAGAAGCACGAGGCCGATGATGACCAGCGCCGAGATCACCTGGATCACGACGATAAAGGTAAACAAGTGGTTCATGAAGAAAATCTTTCGGTCTTGGAATTAATCGTTGCGAGCCGGGGCCGCCTGCGCAATCGCCAGGAAATCGGCCGCCTTCAGTGCGGCACCGCCGATCAGGCCGCCGTCGATGTCGGCCATGGCCAGCAATTGTGCGGCATTGTCGGGCTTCATGCTGCCGCCGTACAGGATGCGTACCTGCATCGCAGCAGCGGCATCCCTACGCGCCAGTTGCGCGCGCAGCGCCGCGTGCACTTCCTGCGCCATCGCTGGCGTGGCGGTCTTGCCGGTGCCGATCGCCCACACCGGCTCGTAGGCGACCACGATGCGCGCCAGCGCGGCGGCGTCGAACAACTCCAGCACCGCGGCCAGTTGACGGCCGACCACGGCGGCGGTCTGGCCGGCTTCGCGCTGCTCCAGCGTTTCGCCGACGCAGACGATCGGCACCAGGCCGGCGTGCGCGGCGCGCGCCGCCTTTTGCGCCACCGCCTGGTCGCTTTCACCGTGATAGGCGCGCCGTTCGGAATGGCCGACGATCACGTAACGGCAACCGAAGTCGGACAGCATGGAGGCCGCCACTTCGCCGGTATAGGCGCCGGCTTCGTGCGCCGACACGTCTTGCGCGCCCCAGCCGATCTGACTATCGGCCAGCTCCGCCTGGCATTGCGCCAGATACGGCGCCGGCGCGCATACCGCGAGCTCGCAGGCGCCAGCCGCGCCGGCCTTGATGCCAGCCAGCAGCGCTGCGTTGGCGCCGAGGCTGCCATTCATTTTCCAGTTGCCGACGATCAGTTTGCGACGCATAAGACCCTACCGATTTGCTAACCCGGCATTCTATCGCGCCGCAGCAAGCACGGTCAAACCGCGCTTTCGGCGGATTTTGCGATGACGACTTGAGTGCACAGCTACGTCGCAGCCGGGAAAAATGGAGAAACGGGAGTATGCCAAAAAACGGGCTTATCCCGGGCGCCCTACCAGCGGCTTCAAAAATACTCCTGCCAGTCTATGAAACCGTCAGGACGATCTTGCCAACGTGCTCACTACTCTCCATCAGCGCATGCGCCTGTGCCGCCTGCTCCAGCGGAAAGCTGCGGTAGATCACCGGCTTGATCCGGCCAGCTTCCAGCAGCGGCCATACCCGCTGCCGCAGCTGGCTGGCGATCGCGGCCTTGAACGCCACCGGGCGCGGACGCAGTGTGGAGCCGGAAATGCTCAGGCGCCGCCGCAGCACCTGGCCGAGATCGACGGTCGTCCGCGCGCCGCCCAGCAGCGCGATCAGCGCCAGCCGGCCATCCTCGGCCAGGCAATCGAGTTCGCGCGGCACGTAATCGCCGGCTACCATGTCGAGGATGACGTCGACTCCGGCGCCGCCGGTCGCGGCCTTGACTACCGCGACGAAATCCTCGTTGCGGTAGTTGATGCCGCGCTCGGCGCCGAGCGCTTCGCAGGCGCGGCATTTTTCGTCGGAACCGGCGGTGGCGAATACCCGATGGCCGAGCGCGGTAGCGATCTGGATCGCCGCGACACCGATGCCGGAACTGCCACCCTGCACCAGCAGGGTTTCGGCACCGGACAGGCGGGCGCGGTCGAACACGTTGCTCCAGACCGTGAAATAGGTTTCCGGCAGCGACGCCGCCTGCACCATGTCGAGCCCGGCCGGCAGCGGCAGGCACTGGGCCGCCGGCGCCGCGCAGTATTCGGCATAGCCGCCGCCCTGCACCAGCG
>JBATWJ010000293.1:0-1941 GCA_049672545.1 Burkholderiaceae bacterium | reverse complement strand
GGCCTGCAGTTCGGCCGGCACGCCGCCGCGATCCCACGGCGTGACCTGCCGCTCGAAGCGCTCGCTCCAGAACTCGGGCCGCGCCGGGTCGCGCCATTGCAGCGTCATGGCCGCGCTCCACACCGGGACGGCACAAATACCCCCCATGACCCGCCCTTAAGGCGGGCAAAGAGTGGTCGTTTTTTCAACATACCCCCATTCATTCCGTACGGGACCGGATTTCCATCCACTACAGCCAATGCTGCCAGTGCAGCCACAGCCGGGCCAGCAGGATGCCGCCCAGCAGGCCGCCGCCGAAATACACTGCCAGCCCGAGCAACAGGTTGGTGCGTCTTTGCTCGGCCAGCAGGCGTCGCAGCAGGTCGTCGTTCTGCTGCGGCAGCGTTGCCTGCGTCAGCGCCTGGTGCGCCAGCCGCGGCAGCTGCGGGATCAGGTGGCTGTAGCGCGGCGCTTCGGCGCGCAGCCGCTCGACCAGCCCGCGCCAGCCGACCTGCTCCTTCATCCACCGCTCCAGATAGGGCTTGGCGGTTTTCCACAGGTCCAGGTCGGGATCGAGCTGGCGCCCGAGCCCCTCGATGTTCAGCAGCGTCTTTTGCAGCAGCACCAGTTGCGGCTGCACCTCGACGTTGAAGCGGCGCGAGGTCTGGAACAGCCGCAGCAGGATCTGGCCGAACGAGATGTCCTTCAGCGGGCGGTCGAAGATCGGTTCGCAGCAGGCGCGCACCGCCGATTCCAGTTCGTCGACGCGGGTATCCTTCGGCGCCCAGCCGGATTCGATGTGCGCTTCGGCGACCCGCTTGTAGTCGCGGCGGAAGAAGGCAAGAAAGTTCTGCGACAGGTAGTCCTTGTCGAAATCGGTCAGCGTGCCGACGATGCCGAAATCGAGCGCGATGTAGCGGCCGAGCGTCTCCGGCTCGATCGACACCAGGATGTTGCCGGGGTGCATATCGGCGTGAAAAAAGCCGTCGCGGAACACCTGCGTGAAGAAAATCTCGACGCCGTCGCGCGCCAGCTTTTCGAGATCGACGCCGGCCTCGACCAGGCGCGCGGTCTGCGAGATCGGCACGCCGCGCATGCGTTCCATCACGATCACCGCTTCCGAGCAATAGTCCCAGACCATTTCCGGCACCATCAGCAGCGTCGACTCGGCAAAGTTGCGCCGCAGCTGGCTGGCGTTGGCGGCTTCGCGCATCAGGTCCAGCTCGTCGTGCAGGTACTTGTCGAATTCGGCCACCACCTGCTTCGGCTTCAGGCGCTTGCCGTCGGCCCACAGCCGCTCGACCCAGCCGGCGGCGATATGCATCAGCGCGACATCCTTGCCGATGCTTTTCTTCATGCCAGGGCGCAAGACCTTGACCGCCACTTCGCGGCCATCCTTCAGCGTGGCGAAATGCACCTGCGCAATCGACGCCGACGCCACCGGCTCGCGTTCGAAGCGCGCGAACAGCTGGTCCGGATGGGCGCCGAGCGACTTCTGGATCTGCGCGATCGCCAGGTTCGGATCGAACGGCGGCACCCGGTCCTGCAGCCGCGCCAGTTCGTTGGCGATGTCCGGCGGCATCAGGTCGCGCCGGGTCGACAGCAGCTGGCCGAACTTGACGAAGATCGGCCCCAGGTCTTCCAGCGCACGCCGCAGCCGCACGCCGCGCGGCGCCGAGATGTCGCGCCAAAACACCACGATGTCGACCGCCTTGGCGATGCGCGGGATCGCCAGGCTGGAAATCGCAATCTCGTCCAGCCCGTAGCGCAGCGCCACGCGCATGATCTTCAGGACGCGCAGGAAATTCAGGATCATGACCGGCCGTCCCGCTGCGCGCCGACCGCACCGTTCGCGCCGGCCCGCTCCAGCCGCTCGACGCGCTTGCCGAGCCGTTCCAGGTCGTTGCGCAAGACCGTCACCGCGTCGGCGAATTCGCGCACCGCCAGCGGCCGCACCAGCAC
>JBATWJ010000292.1:0-3823 GCA_049672545.1 Burkholderiaceae bacterium | reverse complement strand
GGATCGGCACCGAGGCGCCGCGCGCGGCCATCAGGTCGATGATCGCGCGCGCCTCGCCGACCAGGTCGGGCTCGGCCAGCGACTTGCCGATCGGCAGGCCGGACGCCAGCATGAAGGTATTGGCGATGCCGCCGCCAACCACCAGGTGGTCGACCTTGTCGGCCAGCGCCTTCAGGATGGTCAGCTTGGACGACACCTTGGAACCGGCGACGATCGCCAAAAGCGGACGCGCCGGCTGATGCAGCGCCTTGCCGAGCGCATCCAGCTCGGCCGCCAGCAGCGGGCCGGCGCAGGCGATCGGCGCGTATTCGGCGATGCCATAGGTGGTCGCTTCGGCGCGGTGCGCGGTGCCGAAGGCGTCGTTCACGTAGATGTCGCACAGCGCCGCCATCTTGCGCGCCAGCTGGGCGTCGTTCTTTTTCTCGCCCGGGTTGACGCGGCAGTTTTCCAGCAGCACCACCTCGCCGGGCGCGACGTCGACGCCGTCGAGCCAGTCCTGCTTCAGCGGTACCGGCCGTCCCAGCAACTCCGACAGACGCTGCGCCACCGGCGCCAGCGTGTCTTCCGGCTTCATCTGGCCTTCCGTCGGACGGCCCAGGTGCGAGGTCACCATCACCGCCGCGCCGGCGTCGAGCGCCGCACGGATCGCCGGCACCGAGGCGCGGATCCGGGTGTCTTCGGTGATGCGGCCGGTGTCGTCCTGCGGCACGTTGAGGTCGGCACGGATGAAGACGCGCTTGCCTTGCAGCTGGCCGGCATCGATCAGGTCGGAAAGTCGATTGAATTTCATTGCGGATGTGGAACGAAAAAAGGATGAAAACGGGCTCGATGACAATCCGGCATTCTAACCCAGCCCCTGCGCCGCGCCGTTTGAGCAAAGTCCTACAGCGTCAGCCGTAATGCGGAAAACAGGACCATGCCGACCACGATGGTGGCCAGCAGGTGGCGCGTACCGAGGAAGAACAGCGTGGCGCCGATGCCGGCCCACAGTTTCGGATTGGCCCAGGAAAAGGCGGCGGCGCCGTCGGCCAGCCACAGGTCGGGGATCACGATCGCCGCCAGCGCCGCCGCCGGCGCATAGCGCAGTGCGTGCTGCACCCGCGGCGGAAACCTGACCGCGTGGCCGAACAGGAACAGCGAGCAGCGCGTCAGCAGCGTCGACAGCGTCAGCAGCGCGATCGTGATCCAGACGTCGACAGCGCTCATGGCTTGTCCTTGTACAGCATGCCGTCCACCGCCATCGCCGCCGCCATGCCGAGGATCACACCCAGCAGCAGGCCGAGCCGGAACGGCAGCCCGGCCGCCAGCACCGCGGTCGCGCCGGCCACCACGACGCCAGCCAGCGCTGCCCGGTTGACGGTCAGCGGGATCAGCACCGCCAATAGCGCCAGCGTACCGGCAAAGCCGACGTTCCAGCTTTCCGGGATCTGGCTGCCAAGCAGGATGCCGGCGATCGAGCCGCCCTGCCAGGCGCACCAGTTGGGATAGCCGATGCCGTTGAAGAAGCCGACCTTGCCGGCGGTGTGCGGCACGGTTTCGGCCGGGAAGCGCTGCGGAAACAGGCCCATCGTGATGTCGGCGTTGAAATAGCCGTGCCAGACGCGCCGCTGCCGCGGCAGGTGGGCGAAATGCGGGCTGATCGCCGCCGCGAAGATCAGAAAGCGCAGGTTGACCACCATCGCGGTGACGAACACGATCCAGACCGGCACGTCGGCCGCGATCAGGGGCAGCGCTGCCAGCTGCGCCGAGCCGGCAAACGCGAACAGCGTCATGCCGAGCGACTGCCAGACGGTCAGGCCCGATTTCACCATCGCCATGCCGGTGACCATGCCCCAGGCGGCGATGCCGGGCATGGTCGGCGCGCATACTTTGAAGCCGGCGCGAAAGGCGTCGCGTTCGATCACCGCTGCCGGCGACAGCGGCGCCGTCGGCAGCGCCGTGCGGATTCCGCCAGGGTCGCTGTTCATGTCTGATTTGGGTCTTGCGGTTCGAGGATGGGAAAGCCTGCGCCGACGCCCGGCAGGGCCGCCGGGAATCCGCCGCAAAGCCGCGCCGCGCGACGCTTTCGCGCCGAACCGCAGGGGCCGGAAGCCGCAGGACCGCGTATTCTACCGGCGATTTTTCGGCGGCGCCGAATCCGTTAAAATTGATGTTTCGCATCATTAACGGAGATTTCGACATGTCCATGGCCGACCGCGACGGAAAAATTTGGAAAGACGGCAAGCTGATCGAGTGGCGCGACGCCACCATCCACGTGCTGACGCATAGCCTGCACTACGGCATGGGCGTGTTCGAGGGCGTGCGCGCCTACCAGACCGACCGTGGCACCGCGATCTTCCGCCTGAAGGAGCACACGCAGCGGCTGTTCAACTCGGCCAAGATCTTCCAGCTGCAGATCCCGTTCGACATGGAAGCGATCTTGGAAGCGCAAAAGCAGGTGGTGCGCGAAAACAGGCTGGCCTCTTGCTATGTGCGGCCGCTGGTCTGGATCGGCGATGAAAAGCTCGGCATCTCGGCCAAGGGCAACACCATCCACGTCGCCATCGCCGCCTGGGAATGGGGCGCCTACCTGGGCGAGGACGGCCTGGCACGCGGCATCCGCGTCAAGACCTCGTCGTTCACGCGGCACCACGTCAACGTTTCGCTGGTGCGCGCCAAGGCGTCCGGCTACTACATCAACTCGATCTTGGCCAACCAGGAAGCGCTGGCCGACGGTTACGACGAGGCGCTGCTGCTGGATACCGAAGGCTTCGTCTCCGAGGGCTCCGGCGAAAACGTCTTCATCGTCAAGAACGGCAAGCTGTACACGCCGGACCTGGCATCCTGCCTGGACGGCATCACGCGCGATTCGGTGATCACGATGGCGCGCGACCTCGGCATCGAGGTGATCGAAAAGCGCATCACGCGTGACGAAATGTACTGCTGCGACGAAGCCTTCTTCACCGGCACCGCGGCCGAAGTGACGCCGATCCGCGAACTCGACAACCGCCAGATCGGCCCCGGCCATCGCGGCCCGATCACCGAAAAGCTGCAGAAGCTGTTCTTCGAGATCGTCGCCGGCCGCGCGCCGAAGTATCAGCACTGGCTGACGCTGGTGTAAGGCGCCGCCCGTTTCGATCCGCCCTAACCGCCATGGAAAACACGATGAGCGAAAGCATAGAAGTCACGCCGGTGGAGCTGGACGACGCCAGCTACCTGTCGGCGTTTTGCCCGAACCCGAAGATGCCGCTGTGGTCGTCGCATCCACGCGTCTACCTGACCTTCGATCCCCTCGGCCGCACCAAGTGCCCGTACTGCGGCACCGTCTACCAGCTGAAGGAAGGTGTCGCTCACGGCGGCCACTGACGGCGCGGCAGGCTGGAGCGCGGCTGCGGCGACGCCCTACCATGCGCCGCGCTGGCTGCCCGGCGGCCATCTGCAGACCATCTATCCGGCCACCTGCATCGCGCGCCCGGCGGTGGCTTACCGGCGCCAGCGCTGGGATACGCCGGATGGCGATTTCATCGACGTCGATTTCGTCGACGGCCGTGCCGGCCAGCCGCTGCTGGTGCTGTTCCACGGCCTCGAAGGCTCGTCCGGCAGCCACTACGCGCGCGCTGTGATGGCGGCCGTCGCTGCGCGCGGCTGGTCCGGCGCGGTGCCGCATTTCCGCGGCTGCTCGGGCCAGATCAACCGCGCGCCGCGCTTCTACCATTCCGGCGACGCCGAGGAAATCGGCTGGATCCTGCACCGGCTGGCGGCCGCGCACTCCGGCCGGCTGTATGCCGCCGGCGTCTCGCTCGGCGCCAACGCGCTGCTGCGCTGGCTGGGCGAATCGCAGCAC
>JBATWJ010000291.1:0-13479 GCA_049672545.1 Burkholderiaceae bacterium | reverse complement strand
TGCAAGCGGATACCGTTGCGCAGGCGCGGGGCATGCCCCGCGAAACCCCTGCTTTACCTCAGGCATGTTTCGTTTCTGATCCATTTTTCCGCCGGCGCAAACGGCAGCGTCCAAAGCGGGGGTACGTCAACGTCCAAAGCAACAGCAACTTCAAAGGAAAATCAAAAAAACGGGGAGTATGCCAAAAAATCATGCAATTCCCGCAGGTATTGCAAGCGGCATAAAAAATGCTCCCGCCAGTATAAAAATCCTCAATGCAAGCCGAGATACGCCGCCGCCAGCGCCGGATCGTTGCGCGCGGCGTCGGCGCTGCCTTGCCAGACGGTGCGGCCGGATTCCAGCACGCAGACGTCGTCGGCGACGGCCAGCACGCGGTCGGTGTTCTGTTCGACCAGGAGGATCGTCATGCCTTCCTCGCGCAGCTTTTGCAGCGCGCGGTAGCACAGGTCGATCACCTTCGGCATCAGGCCGAGCGACAGTTCGTCGATCATGATCAGCTTCGGGCGCGTCATCAGCGCGCGGCCGATCGCCAGCATCTGCTGTTCGCCGCCGGACAGGTTGCCGGCCAGCGAGGTCAGGCGTTCGCCCAGGCGCGGGAACAGCGACAGCACGTGGTCGCGGTCGCGCGCGAAATCGGCCGCCGGGCGCACCAGGCCGCCGACGCGCAGGTTGTCCTCGACGCTTAAGTCCTTGAACAGGCGCCGGCCTTCCGGCGAGATGGCGATGCCGCGCCGTACCCGTTCATTCGGCGGCAGGCGGCCGATGTCCTGGCCTTCGAACAGGATCTGGCCGCCCTGCAGCGCGACGTGGCCGGCCAGGCACATCAGCGTCGACGACTTGCCGGCGCCGTTGGCGCCCAGAAGGCCCGTGATGGTGCCGGGGCGCAGCGTCAGCGACAGATCGCCGACCGCCTGGAAGGCGCCGTAGCCGCAGGACAGGTGTTTCAGTTCAAGCATGGGTTTCTCCCGCGGCGGCGGCGCCGCCCTGCGCTTCGGCGATGGTGTCGCCGCCCAGGTAGGCGGCGCGCACCGCCGGTTGTTCCATCACTTCGCGCGGCGCGCCGCTGGCGATCTTCTTGCCGTTGTCCAGCACCACCAGGCGCTGGCAGATGCGCATCACTTCGCCGAGGTTGTGCTCGATCAGGATGATCGTCATGCCCTGGCGGTTGATGTCGGCAATCGTCGTCGCCAGCGCATTGGCTTCCTTCGAATTCAGGCCGGCCAGCGGTTCGTCCAGCAGCAGCAGGCGCGGCTTCATCGCCAGCGCGCGCGCCATTTCCATGCGCTTCAGGATGCCGAGCGGCTGGATGCCGGGCATCTGGTCGGCGTAGTTCTGGATGCCGACTTTCGCCAGCATCGCCTGTCCGATCTCGTTTTCCTCGCGCTGCGACACATGCAGCAGCGCCCTCAGCGGCGAGCGGGTGCGCTCGGCGCCGGCCGCCAGCGCGACGTTGTCCAGCACCGAGATTTCGCGGAACGGCCGCACCAGTTGCTGCGACAGCGCCAGGCCCTTCTGGATGCGCTGGTGGATCGGCAGATTGGTCAGCTTTTCGCCGGCCAGATAGACGTCGCCCTCGGTCGGCCGCACGACGCCGGTGATCGAGCGCATCAGCGTGGTCTTGCCGGCGCCGTTGGGGCCGATCAGGCCGAGCAGCTCGCCCGGCCGCACCTCGAACGACACGTCGGACACCGCCGCGAGGCCGCCGAAGCGCACCGTGACGTTTTCAACCCGCAGCAGCGGAGTGGTCGGGCTCATGCGCGCGCTCCTTTCGCCGCCGGCCGGGCCGCCGGCTCCTTGCGCCGGAACAGCGCGCGCACCATGCCGGCGACGCCGGCCGGCGAGAAGCGCATCATCAAAAACAGCAGGCCGCCGTACACCAGCAGCTTGTAGTCGCCGATGAACTGGAACCAGGCCGGCAGCGCCGACAGCAGCGCGGCGCCGAACACCACCCCGGCGACCGAGCCGATGCCACCGAACACCACCATCGACAGCACGGTGATCGATTCGATGAAGCCGAAGCTGTCGGGGCCGATGAATTTGAAGTGCTGCGCGTACAGCGCGCCGGCTAGTCCGGCCAGCGCGGTGCCGATCGCGAACGCCGCCAGCTTGTAGCGCGGCACGTCGATGCCGAGCACGCGCATCGTGTCCTCGTCCTCGGCGATGCCGTTGAAGACGCGCCCCATCCACGATTTGCGGATGTACACGCACAGCGCCGCGGTGGCCGCCGCCAGGCCCAGCGCCAGCCACATGAAGGCCGGCTTCGACAAGCCGGAACCGGGAAAGCCCGACATGCCGAGTTCGCCGCCCAGCCATTCCTGCTGGCGCACCGCGCCGACGAACAGGAACACCACGCCCATCGTCGTGATCGCCAGGAAGTCGGCGCGCACGCGCAGGCTGGCGATGCCGACGATCACGCCGAGGATGCCGGCCGCCAGCATCGCCAGCGGCAACGTCGCGAAGAACGGCAGGCCGGCCTGCGACAGCATCGCCGAGGTGTAGGCGCCGACCCCGAGGAAAGCGGCATGGCCGAGGCTGATCTGGCCGCAGAAGCCGGTGATCAGGTTGAGCGACAGCGCGAACAGCACCATGATGCCCATCGACGTCAAAAGAGAGATTTCATAAGCCATGGAACGGTCCTCAGCTTTTGGCAAACAGTCCTTGCGGACGGAACATCAGGACCAGGATCAGGAACGCGAAGGCAATCGCGTTGCGATCGAGGAATTGACCGAGATAAATGGTGCCGAAGGATTCGACCACGCCCAGCACCAGCGCCGCCAGCAGCGTGCCGCGCACCGAGCCCATGCCGCCCAGCACGATGATCGCCAGCCCCTTGTAGGAAGGCACGCTGCCCATGGTCGGCTCCACCAGGTTGTTCAACAGCGCCACCCAGACGCCGGCGAAGCCGGCCAGCGCGGAGCCGACGAAGAAGTTCAGGTCGCGCACGGTGCGCAGCCGGATGCCGAAGGATTCGGCCATCTGCGGATCCGACACGGTGGCCTGGCAGGCGACGCCGATGCGGGTCTTGGTCTGCAATACACCGAGCACGGCGATCACGACCACGGTGCCGGCCATCATCATCAGCTCGGCTTGCTTGAAATGCAGGCCGAACAGCGCGACCTGCTGCTGCAGCGGCGGCGCCACGTAGGACAGGCCGGCGGCGCCGAAGACGATGCGGAACAGTTCTTCGAACGCGATGTACAGGCCGATCGACGCGATCAGCGCGACGAACGGCGGCTGCTTCAGGATCGGTTCGTAGCACAGACGATACATGGCCACGCCGACCACGCCGGCGGCCAGCATCGCCAGCACCATCGCCAGCGGTAGGCTGCCGGTGGCGTTGGTGACCAGCACGCCGACATAGCCGCCCAGCGTAAACAGGGCCGCATGCGCGACGTGCAGGATGCGCAGCAGGCCGTATACCAGCGTCAGGCCCAGCGCGATCAGGGCGTAGATGCTGCCCTGCACCAGCCCTTGCGCAATCAGCTCCAGGAAAAGCATGCGGTTACCTCAGTCAGACGGGAGAAAAATCGTTGCGCGGGCAGGCGCCCGCGACTTGCTTTTTGTTGCGCCGCTCCCGCGGGTGCGGGAACGGCCGGGTCTTACTTGCCGCTCTTGGTCGGCGGCGCCAGCAGCACCGGATCGGAAATGATCGAGTGGCGGTGGAACGCCTTGTCCTTGACGATCTGCACCTGGACATCCTTTTTCACTTCATGCAGGTCGTTGAACGACAGCTTGCCGATCGGGGTGTCGTAGGTGCCGGCAGCCAGCGCGTTCTTCAGCGCTTCGCCGCCCTTGCCCTCGGTCTTCTTCAAGCCTTCGATCAGCACTTCGGTCGCGGTGTAGGCCGAGGCCGCCACCATGTCCGAATTGAAACCGGCGGATTTCTTGAAGTCGGCAATGAAGGCCTGCGTCACCGGCGACTGCGAATCGCGGTCGAGCGAGGTGGTGACGAAGGTGCCTTCGGCGGCCGGACCGGCGATTTCGATGAACTTGTCGGAATCGTAGCCTTCCTGGCCGATCACCGGCGCCGTCACGCCGGCGGCGCGCAGCTGGCTGACCAGCGGGCCGGCGTTGAAGTAGTAGCCGGAGGCGTAGATGATTTCCGGATTGTCGGCCTTGACCTTGGACACCAGTGCGCCGAACTGGCGGTCGGCCATTCCGTATTCGTATTCATTGACGATCTTCACGCCCAGCTTCGGCGCCGCGTCCTTGAAGCCGGCCGCCAGCGCCTGACCGAAGTCGTTCTTCAGCGTGATCAGCACGGCGCTCTTCTTGCCCAGCTTCTCGACCAGCTTGGCGCCGGCGCGGCCCTGCACTTCACCCATCGCCGAGACGCGGAACATGTAGTCGCCGGCCAGCGTGATGTCGGGATGGATCGCATAGGCGACCACGTACGGCACCTGCGCCTGCTGGAAGATCGATGCGGCAGCGCGGGTCGAGCCCGAATAGGAGCCGGAGACGGCGCCGACGACCTTGTCCTTTTCCACCAGCTTGGTGGCGACCGGTACCGCTTCCTTGGCGACGCCCTGGTCGTCGTACACCACCAGCTCCAGCTTCTGGCCGGCGACACCGCCCTTGGCATTGGCCTGGGCCACCGCCAGCTTGGCGCCTTCCAGCGCCGACTTGCCGTCGGACGCGGCAAAGCCGGTCAGCGGCACGTTGAAGCCGATCTTGATGTCGGCGAATGCGGCCGGAGTGGCGACGGCACCGCACAGCAGCAGCGCGGCAACCATTTTCTTGCGGGTGAACTGAATCATGATTCCTCCTCATCATTGCAAAATGCCGGACTCGCGGGCCGATTCGGCCGGCGGGTCCGGAGGGTGAGCTGATCATCCAACAACGGATTGAAGCGATTTTTTGCAATCGATCGCTTATAATAAGTTGTCTATACAACTTTAGCAAAGAAAGCGCGGGCTGGCAAGCGGTTTGCCGACGGCGCTGGCATCAAGGAGGAGGGCAGCTTTGGATGCACCGGAACAGGCGGATACGCCGATTTATCAACGTATCAAGGATTATCTGCTGGGAGAAATCCAGGCCGGCCAATGGAAGGAGGGCGACGCGATTCCGTCCGAGCAGATGCTGGCGCGGCAGTTTGGCGTTTCGCGCATGACGGTCAATCGCGCGGTGCGCGAACTGACGGCGGAACAGATCCTGAGCCGGATCCAGGGATCGGGCACCTATGTGGCGCAACAGAAATACCAGTCGACGCTGGTGGCGATCAAGAGCATCGCCGACGAAGTGCGCTCGCGCGGTCACCAGCACGGCAGCAAGCTGCACCTGCTGGAGCGCAGGAAAGCGCAGGAACCGCTGACCGCGCAGTTCGGCGTGCGCACCGGCCATCCGCTGTTTCATTCGATCATCGTGCACTCCGAAAACGGCGTGCCGATCCAGGTCGAGGATCGCTGGGTCAATTCGGCGGTGGCGCCGGACTATCTGCAGCAGGATTTTTCAGTGTCGACGCCGAACGAATACCTGATGGTCGCCGCGCCGCTGCAGGGCGTCAGCTACAGCATCGAGGCGCTGGCGGCGCCGGCGGAGATCGCGGCGATGTTGCAGATGGAGGAGCAGGAAGCCTGCCTGGTGCTGAATCGCAAGACGCTGTCGCAGGGACAGGTCGCATCGATCGCCCGGATGTGGCATCCGGGAAACCGCTATCAATTCGCCGGCAGTTTCTGACGCGTCGCAAACGCGCCTCGCGCCGGCGGGAAGCCACCTGCGGCGGGGCGGAAATCAATGCAGCTGGTGCTTCAGCGTCGACAGTTCGCTGTGCGCCTGTATCACTGCCTTTTTCAGATTGTCGTCGATGCCGCCGCTGGAATTCTGGCAGGCCATCTTGGCGCGGTCGCCCAGTTCCTCCAGCTGATCGACGCACTGGCGGATGCGGCCTTCATCCTGCGACTGCATTACCTGTTCGGCTTGGCTGGTTTGCTGGTCGAGCTGGGTGATGCACTGTTTCAAGTCTTGCGGCACGTTGCTGCTGGAAGCACAGGCCTGCGCGGCCTGGCGCACGCTTTGTTCGATGTGGTCGAAACGCTGTCGGATTTCATTGGTTTGCATCATGATTCATTCCTTTGCAGACATGGTTGCGGGTATGAACAGGAAGGGCCGAACTGGGGAAGACGGTGAAAACATCCGATATGCACCTTGATCTCGGGCGCACGGTATCACCCTAAGTCCAGTTCCAATTGGAGGAAGGCGTAAAGTTGAAGTTCCCAGTTGCCCGCGGGCGCCGGCATCCTTCGGCGGAGTGGAATGAGATAGCGCCGTCCGGTACGGCAGATCTGCGGGTTGCGGGAGGCGGCATCGAACACCGCCTCCGCATCACGAAGGGAAATCGGGAGAAAGACGGCAGCGTTACTTGATGACCTGCTTGTAGTAAGTATCCTTCTTCGCGATTTTTCCGTCCCGGAATTCCCACAGGTCGCAGCCGAGCAGATCGAGCTTCTGGCCGTTCGGTTGCGTCGCGGTGACCCGCCATTCCGACACCGCTTTGTCGCCGGCGATCCAGTTTTTTCCTTCCGTCCACTGAATGTCCGGCGAGCCGGCAAAGCGCTTGGTCAGCGCTTCCCGGATCGCGGCTTTGCCCTGAATGCGCGTACCCCAGATGTCGGGGCCGGCGGCGGACAGCATTGCGCCATCCTCGGCGAAGGCTTCGACCAGCGTGTCGACATCGTGCGCGTTGAAGGCATCGATGATGTGCTTCAGTAGATTCATGTTCAAGGTCGTCATTGTTTGATCCTGTTCGTTCATTCATTGGCGCCGATCCGGCCGGACCGGCGTTGTTCTAGCCGGTGATCAGGCGCAGCGACTTTTCGAAGAACGCGCTGTCTTCCCGGGCCAGCGCGTTCAGTTCGTCGAAGTGGTCGCAGTCAGGCACCGAATACCGCTCGATGCGCCGGGCCGGCGTGGTAAAGGCCGCGACGTAGATGTCGGACTGGCGATGGAATTCTTCGGTCTCGGCGCCGCCGCAGACGACCAGTTGCGGGGCGTCGGTGGCGGGGGCGTGATTCATCGGGCTTTCGGCGGTGGCTTCCGCTTCATCCATGCGCACGCCGTCGTTGATCGAGGAGAAGCGCAGTGGCTGCAGGTCGAACAACCCCGACACCGGGATGCCGCCCTTCAGCATGTCGCGCGGCAGATCGGCGCCGAGCGCGGGCCAGTCGGTCGCCATCATCATGCCGGTAATATGGCCGCCGGCGGAATGGCCCATCACGTACAGCTGGTCCGGTGATCCGCCCAATCCGGCCGCATTGCGCCACAGCCAGGCCAGCGCCGCGCGCGCCTGGATGGAAATCTGCGAGATGCGCACCGAAGGGCAAAGGTCGTAGTTGATCATCGCCACCGACACGCCGTTCTTCACGAACGGCGCGGCCAGGAAACTGTAGACGGATTTGTCGCCGCGCTGCCAGTAGCCGCCGTGGAAGTAGGCGAGGATAGGGCTGTTCTGGCCGGCGGCCGGGAAGAAGTCGAGCTTCTCGCGCGCGCCGCTGCCATAGGCGAGGTCGAGCTGGCATGGGTTGGCGGCGCGGTATTCCTCGCTGCGGCGTATCCAGTCGGGAACGACCTTGACGTCATAGTCCGGCCGCCGTGCGCGCAGGTTGTATTGCGGCTCCATTTCTTCGTACGTATATTTGTCGTGCCTTGTCATCGGGGATTTCCATTCACCATAGATTTTTTGATGTGTCGATACGGCCGTTCCGCCGAAAGCGGACCGGGCGCGCCATGAACGCGAGCCCGGTGCAGCCGGCTATTGCCCGGTGCAGCCGGCTATTTTTTCAGCAGCGGGCAGCGGGATTGCGAGACCGGCGTGAACGCTTCGTCGCCGGGAATGGTCTGCAGCAGCTTGTAGTAATCCCAGGGATATTTGGATTCCTTCGGCGACTTGACCTGGAACAGGTAGAGGTCGTGGATCATGCGGCCGTCTTCGCGGATGCGGCCGTTCTTCGCGAAGAAATCGTTGATCGGCATTTCCTTCATCTTCTTCATGACCGTCGCGGTGTCGTCGGTCCCGGCGGCCTGGATCGCCTTCAGATAATGCATCGTGCTGGAATAGACGCCGGCCTGCGACATGTTCGGCATCTTTTTCATCCGCTCGAAATAGCGCTTGGAAAACGCCCGGGTTTCGTCGTTCATGTCCCAGTAGAAGCCAGCGGTCAAAAGCATCCCCTGCGCCTTGTCCAGGCCCAGCGCATTGACTTCGTTGATGTACACCAGCATGCCGGCCACGCGCTGGCCGTTCTTGGTGATGCCGAATTCGGCCGCCTGCTTGATCGCGTTGGCGGTGTCGGAGCCGGCGGTCGAAAAGGCCACCACTTTCGCCTTTGACGACAAGGCCTGGAACACCGCCGACGAGTAGTCGGGTGCGTTCAGCGGTACCCGGACCGAGCCGACCACCTTGCCGCCGCCGGCCTTGACGGTCTCCATCGTGTCGCGCTCGAAGTCATGGCCGAAGGTGTAGTCGACGGTGACGAAATACCAGGAGTCACCGCCGCTTTGCAGTACCGCCTTGCCGGTGGAGCGGGCCAGCGCATAGGTGTCGTAGACGTAGTGGATGGTATTCGGGTTGCAGTTTTCGTTGGTGAAGCGCGGGCTGCCGGAAATGTTGATGACGACTAGCTTGTTCTTCTGCTTCGCCAGGTCGCTGACCGCCAGGCCGGCGGACGACATGTTGACGTCCATGATGGCGTCGACGCCGTCTTTGTCGAACCATTCGCGTGCGGTCGAGCTGGCGATGTCGACCTTGTTCTGCATGTCGGCATGCACCACCTGGATCGGTTTGCCGAGCACCTTGCCGCCGAAATCCTCGACCGCCATCTTGGCGGCGGTCACGCTGCCCAGGCCCGCCACTTCGGAATAGGTGCCGGACATGTCCATCAGGAGCCCGATCTTGACGACGTCGTCCGAGATTTGCGCGCCTGCGTGCGGCGCGGCGAAGGCCAGGCCTAGGCTGGCCGCCAGGGCCAGCTTGCGTGTTGTGCTCTTGATGCTCATTCCTTTTTCTCCTTGTGCGCTTGCGCGCTTGGTTTCATGCCCGGCGGATGCAAGGTCGCGGCGAGGCGTCGGGCTTTTTGCGCCGCTGTATCGCTAGTTCCGAAAAACGGAACGTGTATCGATATTCGATATAGTATTGCCTGCTTTGCGGACAGCGTCAAGAGAACACGTGCGCCTGTCGGCGTCAGCAAGGAACTTCACACGGAGCGGGGCGATGCTGGTAAATTCCGGGCACCGCCAAACCACCGCTTGCCCGCACCCTGGATCAGAAATGACATCGACGAATGACAAAACCCCGCCGCTGGAACGGTATTTCCGGATCCTGGAGGTGTTGGCCGGTTTTTCCGACGGCGTGACGCTGAGCGAACTGGCAAGCATGCTGGCCTTGCCGAAGGCGACCACGCACCGTCTGCTGGCGACGATGCAAAAGTCGAGGCTGGTGGAGCAGAGCGGGGGCGCGTCCTATACGCTGGCCGACCGCGCGCGGCGGCTGGCCCATTTGCTGGTCGGGGCCGACCTGATCGAGACGTTGACCGCCGCCCACCTGGAGCAAATGGTCGCGGAAACCGGCGAGACCTGCTATATCGCGCGGCTCGATGGAGCGCAGGTACGCACGGTCGTGATGAACTCGCCGAATGCGCCCTGGCGCGGTTTCGTCTTGCCCGGCAAGATCATGCATCCGCATGCGACCGCATCCGCGAAGGCGATCCTGGCGTTCCAGCCGGAAGCGCTGATCACCCAGGCGTTGAGTGGCGATCTGCCTTCCCTTACCCGCCATACCAAGACCAGGCGCCGGGACATCAAGGCCGAATTGGCGCGCGTGCGCGAAGAAGGCTTCGCAACCTGCATCGGCGAAGTCGACGAAGGCCTGGCGGCCACCGCGGTGCCGATCGAGGATGCGGTCCTTGGCGTCATCTATGCGCTGGGCGTGGTCGGTCCGCTGCCGCGCATCGTCAGCCTGATCGACAAGGGACTGGTGGATCGCCTGAAGGCGGTCGCGGCGGCGATTTCCGCCCTCCTGGCGCGCTCCGGCACTGAAATCAGGCGGAGTGGGGAACTCAAATAAGCGTCGGAGAGGCGCCGGCCGGACTCCGGCGGCGGAATCAGATCAGGATGATGTCGTACTGTTCCTGCTGATATACCGTTTCCACCTGTAATGAAATCGGCTTGCCGATGAAGTCGCCCAGCATCGCCAGGTGCTGCGACTCCTCTTCCAGGAACATGTCGACCACCACCTGCGAGGCCAGGATGCGGAATTCGCGCGGGTTGAACTGCTTCGCCTCGCGCAGCAGTTCGCGCAGGATTTCGTAGCAGACCGTGCGCGCGGTCTTGACCTGGCCGCGGCCGCCGCAGGCGGGGCAGGGTTCGCACAGGATGTGCGCCAGCGATTCGCGGGTGCGCTTGCGCGTCATTTCGACCAGTCCGAGCGCGGAGAAGCCGGATACCGACACCTTGGTGCGGTCGTGCGCCAGTGCCTTGTGCAGCTCGGACAGCACCGCGCCCTGGTGCTCGGCGTTTTCCATGTCGATGAAGTCGAGGATGATGATGCCGCCCAGATTGCGCAGTCGCAGCTGGCGCGCGATCGCGTGCGCCGCCTCCAGGTTGGTCTTGAAGATGGTGTCGTCGAAATTGCGGCCGTTGACGAAGCTGCCGGTGTTGACGTCGATGGTGGTCATCGCCTCGGTCTGGTCGACGATCAGGTAGCCGCCCGACTTCAGGTCGACCCGGCGCCCGAGCGCCCGCTGGATCTCGTCCTCGACGCCGTACAGGTCGAACAGCGGCCGCTCGCCGGTGTAGTGCACCAGCCGCGGCAGCACCGACGGCATGTAGCGGGCGCCGAATTCCTGCAGCCGGTTGAAATTTTCGCGCGAATCGACCTGGATGCTGGTGGTGTCGTCGCCGGCGAAGTCGCGCAGCACGCGTTGCGCCAGCGACAGGTCCTGGTGCAGCAGCGCCGGCGCCGGCCGCTGCTTTACCTGCTGGGTCACCGCGGCCCAGGTCTTGCGCAGGTATTCGATATCCATTTCCAGCTCGGCGTCGGTCGCGTCCTCGGCCATCGTGCGGATGATGAAGCCGCCTTTTTCGTCCGCCGGCAGCAGGCGCTGGACGCGGCTCTTCAGCGATTCGCGCTCGGCCTCGTTTTCGATGCGCTGCGAAATGCCGATGTGCGGATCCTGCGGCAGGTAGACCAGCATGCGGCCGGCGATCGAAATCTGCGTCGACAGCCGCGCGCCCTTGGTGCCGATCGGATCCTTGATCACCTGCACCGTCAGCGACTGGCCGTCGAACAGCATTTTCTCGATCGGCAATGGCGGTGCGCCGTCGTGCTGGCGCGCGGTCCAGATGTCGGCCACGTGCAGGAACGCCGCCCGCTCCAGGCCGATGTCGATGAACGCCGACTGCATGCCGGGCAAGACGCGCACCACCTTGCCGAGGTAGACGTTGCCGGCCAGTCCGCGCGACAGCGTGCGCTCGACGTGCAGTTCCTGCACCGCGCCCTGCAGCATCAGCGCCACTCGGGTTTCCTGCGGTGTCACGTTGATCAGGATGTCTTCGCTCATGGGATGGGCACTCCGGCCTGGTTCAGCAATTGCGCGGTTTCGTACAGCGGCAGCCCCATGATGCCGGAATGGCTGCCGACGATCTCGCGGATGAATACGGCGGCAAAGCCCTGGATGCCGTAGCCGCCGGCCTTGTCGTAGGGTTCGGCGGTCGCGCAATAGGCCTCGATCGCCGCTTCCGTCAGCTCGACGAATGCCACCTGCGACACCTGCGTCGCCTGCCAGCTGTCCTGGTCGCGGTGGACGCAGACGCTGGTCAGCACCTGATGCGTGCGGCCCGACAGCCGCTTCAGCATCGCCGCCGCCCCGGCCGGATTGGCCGGCTTGCCGAGGATGTCGCCGTCGATGCTGACGGTGGTGTCGGCGGCCAGGATCGGGTAGGGCGGCAGCCGGCGCCACAGCATCGCCCGCAGCGCGCAGTCCGCCTTTTCGCGGGTCACGCGCTCGACGTAGTGCGCCGGCGCCTCGCCCGGCAGCACCGCTTCCGTCACTTCCGGGCCGCGCGGCCCCTGTTCGCGCAACATCAGCAGCGAGTAGTCGACGCCGATCTGGCGCAGCAACTCGCGCCGGCGCGGGCTTTTCGAGGCCAGATAGATTTTTTGCGTCGGTTTCATGCAGCGGTCATGCTCGGTGATAGGGGTGGTTTTGCGTGATCGACCAGGCGCGGTATAGCTGTTCGGCCAGCAGTACGCGCACCATGCCGTGCGGCAGCGTCAGGCTGGAAATACGCAGCAGCATGTCGGCTCCGGCCTTGAAGCCGGCGTCCAGCCCGTCGGCGCCGCCGATCACGAAGGCGACGTCGCGTCCCTCGCGGCGCCAGCGCTGCATCGATTCAGCCAGTTGCACGCTGGTCAGGTCGCGTCCGCGCTCGTCGAGCGCGACGATGCAGGCGCCCTTCGGCAGCGCCGCTTCGATGCGGACGCGCTCCGCCGCCATCACCGATTCGGCGCTGCGGCCGCCGGAACGTTCGACCGGTTTGATTTCCTTCAGCTGGATGCGGGACTCCGGCGGCATGCGCTTCGCGTACTCGTCGAAGCCGGCCTCGATCCAGGCCGGCATTCTGTGGCCCACGGCGGCGATGACGAATTGCATGGCCGAAGGACGTCGGCCGCGCTATTCGGCGGTCCGGGCCTTGGTCGGCGCGCGCCGCACCGGCGTCTTTTTCGGTGCTGCCATGCCAGTGGCTTTGGCGGCTTTGGCGACGGGCTTGACTGCCGGCTTGCGGACGGCGGTTTTCGGCGCCGCCTTCTTCGCCGGAGCTGCCGCTCCGGCGTCATCGGCGGCGGCGGTCTTGCGTGGTGCGCGCTTCTTCGGCGCTTCAGCTTCGGCCTCGCGGGTTGCGGCCAGGTGGCGCGACGGCTTTTTGGCCGGGGCGTCGCCATCGGCCGCTTCCACGGCGGTCTTGCGCGGCGCGCGCTTGGCGGCGCCCAGCTTGACTTCCTTGTCGCCCCAGATTTCCTCCAGCCGGTAGTAGGCGCGGATCGCCGGCTGCATGATGTGGACGATCATGTCGCCGAGGTCGACCAGCACCCATTCGCCGGTGTCTTCGCCTTCGACCGAGAGCACAGCGCCGCCTTGCGCCTTGACCTTGTCGCGCACCGAGGCGGCGAGCGCCTTGGTTTGCCGGTTGGAGGTGCCGGAGGCGATCGCGACGCGGTCGAACAGGCTGGTCAGATGGACGGTATCGAACACGCGGATGTCTTGCGCCTTGATGTCTTCCAATGCGCCGACCACGGTGCTTTGCAGTTTTTTGAGGTCCATTTAGTCCTGATAGAGGTGGTGTTGTTGAATATAGTCTAGCACCGCCCCGGGCAGCAGCGATTCGGGCCGTTCGCCGCGCCGCAGCGCGGCCCGGATCGCGGTCGACGACACGTCCGCCGCCAGTTCGGTCGCTAGACAAGCGCCACCGTGCGGCTGCGTACGCAGT
>JBATWJ010000290.1:0-2144 GCA_049672545.1 Burkholderiaceae bacterium | reverse complement strand
CCGATGAAGTGCGGATCGTGCGCGGCGACGGCATCCGGCTGGCGCGCGGCTGGGCCGCCGAGCAGGGCCCGCAGGCGCCGCGCTTCGAATTGATCTTCGTCGACCCGCCCTACCAGCGCGGCTGGCTGGAGCAGGCGCTGCCGCTGTGCGCACGGATATTGGCGCCAGCTGGACTGGTCTACGTCGAAGCGGAGTACGATCTGGCGACGCTTGCCGACGACGGCGATGGGGCCGCGCCGTGGCTGGCGGAATGGCAGATCGTGCGCGCCGATCGCGCCGGTATGGTGTTTCATCATTTGCTGCAACGCAAAAGCGGGCCCTGAAATCAGGCATAATGCGCGTTTTACGAGGAACCCCCAGAGGGAGCTGCGATGGTCACAGCCGTATACCCGGGAACATTCGATCCGCTCACGCGCGGCCATGAAGATCTGGTGCGCCGCGCCTCCGGTCTGTTCGACACCTTGGTGGTCGGCGTCGCCGACAGCCGCAACAAGCGGCCGTTCTTCTCGCTCGACGAGCGGCTGACGATCGCCAACGAAGTGTTGGGCCACTACCCGAACGTCAAGGTGGAAGGCTTTTCCGGCCTGCTGAAGGATTTCGTGCGCCGCCACGACGCGCGCGTGATCGTGCGCGGCCTGCGCGCGGTGTCGGATTTCGAATATGAATTCCAGATGGCCGGCATGAACCGCTACCTGCTGCCGGACGTCGAAACGCTGTTCCTGACGCCGTCCGACCAGTACCAGTTCATCTCCGGCACCATCGTGCGCGAGATCGCCACGCTCGGCGGCGATGTCTCCAAGTTCGTGTTCCCGTCGGTGGAGCGCTGGCTGATGAAAAAACTGGCCGAAGGCGAAGCCTGAGCAGCCACGGAACATTTCCGCCCGGCCGTCCCGCCTTTCGGCGCGCTCACAGCGCCAGTTCGAGCGCCACCTCCTGTCCCACCTTCAGCAGCTGCCCGGCGCCGGCAGTGACGATCGCATTCATGCCGAAGGTGATGCCGCCGTCCACCTTCGGATTGACGCGATAGCCGCGCAGGATGTCGAGCGGATCGGGGCCGACCACGCCGGTGGCCTGGTCGACCGATGGAATCGGACAGCGCGGGCAGGGCTTGACCGGCCGGATCACGGCATCGCCGATGCGGATCGCCGCCGCGTAGTCCTCGTCGAAGGCGTCGACGCCGTCGATCACCAGGTTCGGCCGGAAGCGGTCCATCGGCAGCGGCGCGCGGCCGGCGGCGCGCATCCTTTCATTCAGGTCGTCCAGCGACGCCTGCGTGATCACCAGTAGCGGAAAGCCGTCGGCGAACAGCACCGGCGCCTCGACGCCGCCGGTCCATTCGAGGCTGGCGATGCGCCGTGCGTCGGGATGGAAGCGCACCAGCCGGCACGGCGTGCCGAGCGCCTTCGAAAACCAGGTCGCGGTCAGCTCGTCGCAATCGTAGGCATCGACCGTGTCCCGCCACACCCGTACGGCCATCGTCCGCGCGTCTTCCGGCGCCGGCAGGTCGAGCGGAATGTCCAGCCGCAGCATGCCGGGCGCGCGCAGTTCCAGCACGTCGCCGCGCAGGCGCGGCACGATGGTCGCCATGCGCGGATGCTCGCGCTGGGTCAGGAAGTTGCCGTCGGCATCGACCACCATCCATTCGCGGTTGTAGATGTGCTCGCTCATCAGGCCGGCTTCGGTCAACGTTGCCTCGGACAGCGCGATGCCGGCGCAGGACTTGATCGGGTACAGCGTCAGGAAGGTCAGGGTGGGCATGGGAAGGATGGAAAGAGGAAATCGGCGCACAGCAAGGCGCAGGAGCGAATCCGGTCTGGCTGGCTGTCGAGGCCGAGGCGCAACGCCGTGTGAGGGCAAGGCGGCCGGCATCGGTAAGTCAGGTCAGACTGAATTTGCTCTAGTATGCCACGCGGAAAACCGCTGCTGCGGCACCGCGCGCCGTTGACGGAAGTCAAGATCGCCGGCCAATCGGAGCCGGCGCCCTTGTCCCCGCGCCGCCGGCGGTGCAGCATGGCAGGCAGGCGGCGTGTGCGCCGGCTTCAGGAGGCTTCGGATGGCGACTTTATCGGAATGGGCGGCCGAGCAGCAGGTATTCGCCGCCTGGCTGGAGGCGGCCGGCGTCGTGATCGCGGCGCTGCTGGCGC
>JBATWJ010000289.1:0-6902 GCA_049672545.1 Burkholderiaceae bacterium | reverse complement strand
GCGCTCGGCTGCACGCTGAAAATCACGCTCGGCGCGCAGGCGCTGCTGCTGCCGGCCGACATCGGCACGCCGCAGGAAGCGCGGCTGGTGGCCGCCGCTGTCGACGCGCTGCGCGCCGACGTGCTGCTGGTGCCGCATCACGGCAGCGGTACCTCGTCCAGCGAAGCGTTCCTGCGGGCGGTGCAGCCGCAGCTGGCGTTGTTTCAGCTCGGCTATCGCAACCGCTACGGCCATCCGAAGCCGGAAGTGTTCGAGCGCTACGGCGAACTCGGCATCCGCCGACTGCGCAGCGACGAGGCGGGCGCAATCACATTACAATTCGGCTCTTCCCTGCAATTTTCCGAATATCGACGCGAGCATGCCCGTTACTGGCATGGGCGCTGACGACGCCGACCATGACGCCGCCGATCCTCCATTTCGTCCACGCCAACAGTTTTCCCGCGGGTACCTACCGTGTTTTCTTCGATCATCTGCGGCGCCATTACGACGTGCGCGCCTTGCCGATGCATGCGCACGATCCGCGCTATCCGGTGCGCGACGGTTGGCATGAGCTGATGCAGGAGTTGATCGCCGAGCTGGAGGCGAATTACGACCAGCCGGTGATCCTGGTCGGCCATTCGTTCGGCGGCATGCTGAACCTGATGACGGCGGCAGTGCGGCCCGATCTGGCGCGCTGCGTGGTGCTGCTCGATTCGCCGGTGGTGGCCGGCTGGCGCGCGGCGCTGCTGCGTATTGCCAAGCCGTTCGGCATCGACAAGAAGTTCTCGCCGGCACAGTTTTCCGAGAAGCGCCGCAACATCTGGCCCGATGCCGAGGCCGTCTACCGCCACTATGCGGCCAAGCCGATGTTTGCGGTTTGGCCGCCCGAGGTGCTGCGCGATTACGTCGAATCCGGCCTGCAACCGCATCCGCAGGGCGTGACGCTGCGCTTCACCCGCGAAACCGAGACCGCGGTCTACCGCAGTCTGCCGCATCACATCGGCGCGCTGGTGCGGCGCGGTGTGCAGGTGCCGGTCGGCTTCATCGGCGGTTGCGATTCGGTCGAATGCCGGCAGGCGGGACTGGCCGCCACCCGGCGCCTGGTGGGCCGCCATTTCGATCTGCTGCCCGGCGGCCACCTGTTCCCGATGGAGTCGCCGGCGGCAGCGGCGCAAGCGGTGCATCGGATGATCCACTCCCTGCTGCCTTCCTGACCATGCCCATTTCGCCGAAGCGTTATCCGGTTTCGATCCTATTGGCTGCCTGCCTGCTGGTGCCGCTGGTGGCGCAGGCCGACGCTCCATCCTCATGGTGGCAGGATTTGCAGGATGCGCGCCAGCATGGCCGCAGCAGTCACATGCTGGAAATCGACAACGACAGTCTGCTGTTCCGCAAGCGCGACGGTTTCTATACCAGCGGCGTGCGCTACACCTGGCAGACCGCAGTGCGTGACAGCCAGCGCACCGACAGCTTCGGCTGGCGCATCGGCCAGGAGATCTACACCGCGTCCGACATCAAGCTGGCGCCGGCGGAAATTTCGCCGAACGACCATCCGTATGCCGGCTGGCTGTACGGCGGCGTGTTTCGCGCCACCCATACCGCCGACGGCGGTCACCTGCGCTACGGACTCGATCTGGGATGCCTCGGCCCCTGTGCCGGTGGCCGCTGGACGCAGGAACGCCTGCACAGCATCCTCGACCAGCCGCCGCCGCAGGGCTGGAGCAGCCAACTGCGCAACGAATTCGGCGCCGTACTGTACGCCGACTATGCGCCGCGCCGCTGGCAGCTGGCTTCCTGGGCCGACGCCACGCCGAACCTGCATGCGCGCTTCGGCAACATCTTCACCGATGCCGGCGCCGGCTTGCTGCTGCGCGCCGGCCGCCTGAACCTGCTGCCGGACGAGGCGACGCTGCATGGCTTCGTCCGGCTCGATGCGCGCGCGGTCGGCTATAACGCGACCCTGCAGGGAGGCTATTTTTCCAGTGGCAATCCGCATACCGTGGCGCCGAAGCGACTGGTCGGTCAGGCCGAGATCGGCGTCGTCTGGAGCCAAGCTCCGTTCGCCGTGGCAGCGTCGATCGTCCGCCGCAGCAGCGAAATCCGCGAACTGTCGAATGCGGTCGGTGCCGAGAATTTCGCCCGCCTGATGTTCTCGTATACGCCGCGCTGAAACCGGCCGCAGGCGCGCCGAGCGGGCGCAAAAGGCGCCCCTCCGGCTGGCCGGGACATGGGGGCCTTGAGTTATAATTCGTATTTCCCGCAAGTGCCGTTCGGCACCATTCGCAATGATCAAGTTTGTATTCGTCACTGGCGGCGTGGTTTCTTCCCTGGGCAAGGGAATTGCCGCCGCCTCCCTCGCTGCGATCCTTGAATCGCGCGGCCTGAAAGTCACCCTCTTAAAGCTCGATCCCTACATCAACGTCGATCCCGGCACGATGAGCCCGTTCCAGCACGGCGAAGTGTTCGTCACCGACGACGGCGCCGAAACCGACCTCGATCTCGGCCACTACGAGCGCTTCATCAGCGCGCGGATGAAGAAGAGCAACAACTTCACCACCGGCCAGATCTATGAATCGGTGATCCGCAAGGAGCGCAGGGGGGAGTATCTGGGCAAGACGGTCCAGGTGATTCCGCATATCACCAATGAGATCCAGGAGTATATCTATCGCGGCGCGCAGGGCCACGATGTTGCGATCGTCGAGATCGGCGGCACCGTCGGCGACATCGAATCGCTGCCGTTCCTGGAAGCCGCGCGCCAGCTGTCCTTGCGCGCCGGCCGCAACAATACCGCCTTCGTTCACCTGACGCTGGTGCCGTACATCGCCACCGCCGGCGAACTGAAGACCAAGCCGACCCAGCACAGTGTGCAGAAGCTGCGCGAGATCGGTATTTCGCCGGACGCGCTGCTGTGCCGCGCCGACCGTCGCATTCCGGACGACGAGCGCGCCAAGATTTCGCTGTTTTCCAACGTCCAGGAAGATGCGGTGATTTCGGTGTGGGACGTCGACACCATCTACAAGATTCCGCAGATGCTGCACGACCAGGGGCTGGACGCGATCGTCTGCGACAAGCTCGGCATCACGCCGAAGCCGGCCGACCTGTCGATGTGGACCAAGCTGGTGCATTCGCTCGAACATCCGAAGGCCGAGATCACCATCGGCATGGTCGGCAAGTATGTCGACCTGACCGAGTCCTACAAGTCGCTGACCGAAGCGCTGCGCCACGCCGGCATCCATACCGAAGCGCGCGTCAATATCGAATACATCGATTCGGAGGAGCTGGAGGCGCGCGGCGTCGCGCCGCTGGCGAAGTACGACGCGATCCTGGTGCCGGGCGGCTTCGGTAAGCGCGGGGTCGAGGGCAAGATCGCCGCCGCCCGTTTCGCCCGCGAAAACGGCATTCCGTACCTCGGCATCTGCCTCGGCATGCAGGTGGCGCTGATCGAATACGCGCGCAACGTCGCCGGCCTGACCAAGGCCAATTCGACCGAGTTCGACGAGGATACCGAACAGCCGGTGGTGGCGCTGATCACCGAGTGGCAGAACCATGACGGCAAGGTCGAGCGGCGCGACGTCAATTCCGACCTCGGCGGCACCATGCGCCTGGGCGCCCAGACTTGCGCGGTCAAGCCGAATACGCTGGCGGCGGAAATCTACGGCAGTACCGTGACCGAGCGCCACCGCCATCGCTACGAGGCCAACAACCATTACCTGCCGCGCATCGAGGAAGCCGGGTTGATCGTGTCGGCGCGTACGCCGACCGAAAACCTGTGCGAGATCATGGAACTGCCGCAGAGCGGTGCGCACGCGCATCCGTGGTATCTCGGCGTGCAATACCACCCGGAATTCAAATCGACGCCGCGCGACGGCCACCCGCTGTTCATTTCCTTCATCAAGGCGGCGCTGGCGCACAAGGAAGCGCTGGCGGCAAAGGAAACGGCATGAAACTGTGCGGCTTCGACGCCGGCCTCGACCGGCCGCTGTTCCTGATCGCCGGGCCGTGCGTGATCGAATCGCGCCAGATGGCACTCGATACTGCCGGACGCCTGCGCGACATCACCGCCCGGCTCGGCATCCCGTTCATCTACAAGTCGTCGTTCGACAAGGCCAACCGCTCGTCCGGCGCGTCGTTCCGCGGGCTCGGCATGGAGCAGGGGCTCGACATCCTGGCCGAGGTCAAAAAACAGATCGGCGTGCCGGTGCTGACCGACCTCCACGAAATCGACGAAGTGGCGCCGGTGGCGGCGGTGGTCGACGTGCTGCAGACGCCGGCTTTCCTGTGTCGCCAGACCGATTTCATCCGCGCCTGTGCGCAATCCGGCAAGCCGGTCAACATCAAGAAGGGCCAGTTCCTGGCGCCACACGACATGGTCAACGTGGTCGACAAGGCGCGCGCGGCGGCGCAGGAAGCGGGCCTGCCGACCGACAGCTTCATGGTGTGCGAGCGCGGCGCTTCGTTCGGCTACAACAACCTGGTGTCCGACATGCGCTCGCTGGCGATCATGCGCGAAACCGGTTGCCCGGTGGTGTTCGACGCCACCCATTCGGTGCAGCTGCCGGGCGGGCAGGGCACTTCGTCTGGCGGCCAGCGCGAATTCGTGCCGGTGCTGGCGCGCGCCGCGGTGGCGGCCGGCATCGCCGGCATCTTCATGGAAACCCACCCGGACCCGGCGCACGCCAAGTCGGACGGTCCGAACGCGGTGCCGCTGGCGCGCATGGAAGAATTGCTGGCGACGCTGCTGACGCTGGACCGTGCGGTCAAGCAGACGGCGTTTCTGGAAAACGATTTTTCATAGATTTGACCGCGCCCGTCGTTGCGATGGTCGCGGCGGGCGCCACAGGATACAAGCGGTGCGCATGCACCCAGCCGATTTCTGATTTTTGACTTGGGAGATTTACATGAGTGCCATCGTTGACATCATCGGCCGCGAAGTGATCGATTCGCGCGGCAATCCGACCGTCGAATGCGACGTGCTGCTGGAATCCGGCACCATGGGCCGCGCCGCGGTGCCGTCCGGCGCCTCGACCGGCTCGCGCGAGGCGATCGAACTGCGCGACGGCGACAAGAGCCGCTATTTCGGCAAGGGCGTGCTGAAGGCCTGCGAGCACATCAACACCGAAATCTCGGAAGCGATCATGGGCCTGGACGCCAACGAACAGGCGTTCCTCGACCGCACCCTGATCGACCTCGACGGCACCGACAACAAGTCGCGCCTCGGTGCCAACGCCACGCTGGCGGTGTCGATGGCGGTGGCGAAAGCGGCTGCCGAGGAATCCGGCCTGCCGCTGTACCGCTACTTTGGCGGATCCGGCGCGATGCAGATGCCGGTGCCGATGATGAACGTGATCAACGGCGGCGCGCACGCCGACAACAACCTCGACTTGCAGGAATTCATGATCATCCCGGTCGGCGCGCCCAGCTTCCGCGAGGCGATCCGCTATGGCGCCGAGGTATTCCATACCTTGAAGAAGATCCTGCACGACAAGGGCCTGACCACGGCGGTCGGCGATGAAGGCGGCTTCGCGCCATCGGTGGGCAATCACGAGGAAGCGATCAAGCTGATCCTGCAGGCGATCGAGCAGGCCGGCTACGAGCCGGGCACGCAGGTCGCGCTCGGCCTCGACTGCGCTGCTTCCGAGTTCTACAAGGACGGTAAGTACCATCTGGCTGGCGAAGGGCTGTCGCTGTCGTCGGCCGACTTCACCAACCTGCTGGCGACCTGGTGCGACAAGTACCCGATCCTGTCGATCGAGGACGGCATGGCCGAGAACGACTGGGAGGGCTGGGCCACGCTGACCAATGTGCTGGGCAAGAAGATCCAGCTGGTCGGCGACGACCTGTTCGTCACCAACACCAAGATCCTGCGCGAGGGCATCCAGAAGAACATCGCCAATTCGATCCTGATCAAGATCAACCAGATCGGCACGCTGACCGAAACCTTTGCCGCCATCGAGATGGCCAAGCGCGCCGGCTACACCGCGGTGATTTCGCATCGTTCCGGCGAAACCGAGGACTCGACCATCGCCGACATCGCGGTCGGCACCAATGCGCTGCAGATCAAAACCGGTTCGATGTCGCGCTCGGACCGCATGGCGAAATACAACCAGCTGCTGCGCATCGAGGAAGATCTGGGCGACGTCGCCAGCTATCCCGGCCGCAACGCCTTCTACAACCTGAAGTAGACCGCGCGCGCCCGCGCCCGCCGCTTCCCAGAGAGCTCCGATGCGCCTGATCGTCCTGTGCCTGGCCGGGTTGCTGCTGCTGATCCAGTATCCGCTGTGGCTGGGCAAGGGCGGCTGGCTGCGGGTGTGGGATATGGAGCAGCAGGTCGCGGTCGCCAAGAAGCGGATCGACGCGCTGAAGGCGCGCAATGCCAAGCTCGCGTCCGAAGTGCAGGACTTGAAGGATGGCACCGGCGCGGTCGAGGAACGGGCCCGCTACGAACTCGGCATGATCCGCCAGGATGAAATCTTCGTCCGTGTGCTGCCGCCGGCCGGGGCGCCGGCGGCCGGCACTGCGGTCACTGCGACTCCCGTCCCTGCCGCGCGCAACACCGCAGCCCCGGACTCTGCAGTGGGCCGGCGGCAGTGATTTCCGGCGCATGAACCAATCCTTCCTGCTGTTCGGTTTCAGCGCGACGCTGCTGGAAATCGTTTCGTTCGTACTGGCGTTGCTGACCGTGTGGCTCAACATTCGTCAGCGGCACTGGGCCTGGCTGTTCGCGATCCTATCGTCCGCCACCTACGGCGTGGTGTTCGCGCAGGCGCGTCTGTATGGCGATGCCGGTCTGCAACTGGTGTTCATCGCGGTATCGCTGTGGGGCTGGTATCAGTGGCTGTACGGCGGCAGCGGCCATGTCGGGCTGCAGGTGTCGACGCTGGATGCGCGCGGGCGCTGGCTGGCGCTGCTGGCCTGGCTGGCCG
>JBATWJ010000288.1:0-5197 GCA_049672545.1 Burkholderiaceae bacterium | reverse complement strand
CGCGTCGAGCGCTTCACGCTGGAGGGCGTCGACCCGGCCGCCGCCGAGCGCATCGGCCGCATCGGCGGGCTGCTGCTGCAGCAGGTGCTGACCGAACTGCCGTTGCACCGCTTCGAGCCGGGCGACTTCCGCCGCTTCGGCGTCGAATTCACGCCGGTTGCGATCTCGGTCAAATCCGACGCGCTCGCCGTCACCTTCGAGCCGGTAAAATAACGACGGCTTTTTTCGTCCGTGCATCGTTTCACGCCGCCCGCACTGCGACCGCAACGCGGGCTTTTTTATTGACCTCTTGATTCCGACCGCGCCCCACATGGATACCGTTCTCGCACTCAAAGCGCTCATCATGGGCATCGTCGAAGGCTTGACGGAATTCCTGCCGATTTCGTCCACCGGCCACCTGATCCTGGCCGGCAGCCTGCTGAACTTCACCGGTGAAAAGATCAAGGTGTTCGAAATCGTGATCCAGGCCGGCGCGATCCTCGCGGTGTGCTGGGAATACCGGGCCCGCATCGCCGCGGTGACGGGCGGGCTGCTGAGCGAGCGGCGCGCGCAGAAGTTCGCGCTGAACCTGCTGATCGGTTTCCTGCCGGCGGCGCTGCTTGGCCTGGTGTTCGGCAAGATGGTCAAGGAGGTTCTGTTTGCGCCGGTGCCGGTGGCGATCGCCTTCATCGTCGGCGGGTTGGTGATCCTGTGGGTCGAGCGCCGCAACCGCATCAATCCGGCCGCCGCCCGCGTCGAGACGGTGGACGACCTGTCCGCACTGGATGCCTTCAAGGTCGGCTGCGCGCAGGCGTTCGCGCTGATACCGGGCACCAGCCGCTCCGGCGCCACCATCATCGGCGGCATGTGGCTGGGCCTGTCGCGCAAGGCGGCCACCGAGTTTTCGTTCTTCCTGGCGATTCCGACGCTATTGGCGGCGACCGTCTATTCGCTGTACAAGGAGCGCGCGCTGCTGTCGGCGGCCGACATTCCGCTGTTCGGCATCGGCACCGTGGCCGCCTTCGTGTCGGCCTTCTTTTGCGTGCGCTGGCTTTTGCGCTACATCAGCACGCACGACTTCACGTTCTTCGCCTGGTACCGGATCGCCTTCGGCATCCTGGTGCTGGCCAGCAGCTATGGCGGCTGGGTGGTGTGGGCCGATTGACGATGATAGGGGAGTATGGCGAAAAAATAGTCTATACCGGGCACGTTACTTGCCGCTTTGAAAATACTCCGACTAGTATAAGGAAGCTGTGAACACTCCCGAATCACCGCTGGCGGCGGCCGCGCTGGATCTGCTGCAGACCGTGTTCGGCTACCCGTCGTTCCGCGGCCAGCAGGCAGCGATCGTAGAGCGGGTCGCGGCCGGCGGCGACGCGCTGGTGCTGATGCCGACCGGCGGCGGCAAGTCGCTGTGCTACCAGATCCCGGCCTTGCTGCGCGATGGCGTCGGCGTCGTGGTGTCGCCGCTGATCGCGCTGATGCAGGACCAGGTCGATGCGCTGGCCGAAGTCGGCGTGCGCGCTGCCTTCCTGAATTCGACCCAGGATTTCGACGAGGCGACGCGTATCGAGCGCTTGGTGCGCACCGGCGGGCTGGACTTGCTGTACGTGGCGCCGGAGCGCCTGCTGACGCCGCGCTGCCTGGACCTGCTGGCGGCGTCGAAGATCGCGCTGTTCGCGATCGACGAGGCGCACTGCGTGTCGCAATGGGGGCACGATTTCCGTCCCGAATACATCAAGCTGTCGGTGCTGCACGAGCAGTTCCCGGACGTGCCGCGCATTGCGCTGACCGCCACCGCCGATCAGCAGACGCGCGCCGAAATCGCCCAGCGCCTGCAGCTGGAAGACGCAGCGCAGTTCGTGTCGTCGTTCGACCGGCCCAACATCCGTTACCAGATCGTCGAAAAGGCCAACGGCCGCCAGCAGCTGCTGGATTTCATCGAGGCGCAGCATGCCGGCGAAGCCGGCATCGTCTATTGCCTGTCGCGCAAGAAGGTCGAGGAAACCGCCGAATTCCTGAACCGGCACGGCATCACCGCGCTGCCGTACCACGCCGGCATGGAGCATGCCGCGCGCGCCGCCAACCAGGCGCGCTTCCTGCGCGAGGACGGCATCGTGATGGCCGCCACCATCGCCTTCGGCATGGGCATCGACAAGCCGGACGTGCGCTTCGTCGCCCACCTCGACCTGCCGAAGAGCATCGAGGGCTATTACCAGGAAACCGGCCGCGCCGGCCGCGACGGCCTGCCGGCCGACGCCTGGATGGCCTACGGCCTGCAGGACGTGGTGCAGCAGCGCCGCATGATCGACGAATCGGACGCCGACGACGCCTTCAAGCGGGTGCAGGGCATGAAGTTGGACGCGATGCTGGGCCTGTGCGAAACGCTGTCGTGCCGGCGCGTGCGGCTGCTCGACTACTTCGGCCAGCAGAGCGAACCGTGCGGCAATTGCGATACCTGTCTGGCGCCGCCGGCGGCGTTCGATGCCACGCTGCCGCTGCAGAAGCTGCTGTCGACGATCTACCGCGTCGGCCAGCGCTTCGGCGCCGGCCACGTGCTGGACGTGCTGCGCGGCGTCGATTCCGACAAGGCGCGCCAGTGGGGCCACGAACAGCTGTCGACCTTCGGTATCGGCGCCGATACCGGCGAAGCCGAATGGCGCGCGATCCTGCGGCAGTCGATCGCGCTCGGGCTGGTCGCGGTCGACCACGACGCCTACAGCGCGCTGAAGCTGACCGAAGCGGCACGCCCGGTGCTGCGCGGCGAGCAGAAGATCGAACTGCGCCAGTACCAGAAGCCGGCCAAAACGCGCCGCGGCGGGCGCGACGGCGGCCGCCAGAAAGCCTACGCCGAGGCCGGCCTGTCGGCGCCGCAGCAGGTGCTGTTCGAAAAGCTGCGCTGGTGGCGCATGGAAACCGCGCGCGAACACAACGTGCCGGCCTACGTGATCTTCAACGACGCCACGCTGCGCGACATCGCCCGCCTGCGACCGGCCAGCCTGGCCGAGCTGCGCGGCATTTCCGGCGTCGGCGAAAAGAAGCTGGAAAGCTACGGCGCCGCGATCATGGCGCTGATCGCGCAGATGGACTAGGGCCGATCCGCAGGTTGGGTCGCCATCATGGGGCGCTGGATACGCGCCTTGCCATCAGCCGCACCGGCCGCATGGCCCGCCGGCTTGCGGCAGTAGCGCCGGTCGCCTGCGCCGCCGCTGAGAGCTGCTGCCTGGCCATCCGCAGCAGTCTGCCTGAACCTAAAATCCCTCTCTCTTAACAATCCATTGCTGGAGTATGCCAATTTTTTGCCCTGTTTCCACCCGTGATAGGACGATGTGCATGGGAGTATATGCGCGTAGGTAAAAACCGCCATAAACACTAGCCGAACATTTTTCATGCGTGTACTATTACGTAACGCTGTGGATTTTTCGAGATGTCCTGACGATGGCATGCATTTTCTGCTGATTGTGTTTATGGTTGGGTAGTACATTTGTCGACGGCAGGAAGCGACCAGGACGGCTTTAGCCCTTCATGTACCCTTGGCGTGGCAAGGGGAAATGCAGAAAAACAGGGGGTAAAAATATTTTCGTCTCGGGGTAGTTTGCAATATTGTGATTCCGGTTAAATCGATATATAGTCCTAGTACATTAAGTAGTACATTGTGACGTTCCAATCGATGACCGAGGAGTGAAAGATGGTAAAGGCAAGTTATTCCGCATTGACCGAAGGTGAGGTCTACGTTCCGGGCCTGTCGGCCGAATACGTATCGCAAACCTATGGCGTGCCGCTGGACCAGATCGCCAAGCTGGCGTCGGCCGAAAACCCGCACGGCGCGTCGCCGAAGGCGCGCGAGGCGGTCGACCGCATGCTGGGCCGGCTCGACATCTATCCGGACTGGACCGCGCGCGCGCTGCGCGAGGCGATCGCCGCCAAGTACGGCTTCCCGGCGGACAACGTGGTGTGCGGCTCCGGCGAGACCGAAGTGATCTCGATGGTGATCCGCGCCTTCGCCAAGCCGGACGAGCCGGTGCTGATGCACGACCCGTGCTTCCCGCTGTATCGCATCTATTCCAACTGCGAAGGGCGGCGCCCGGTGTTTTCTCCGATGGGCGAGGATTTCGCGCCGGAGATCGACCGTTACATCGCGACGATGAAGGAAGTCAATCCGAAGATCGCCTTCCTGACCAATCCGCACAACCCGAGCGGCATCATGATCAGCGAGGCCGACGCGCGCCGCGTCTGCGAAGCGGCCAGCAAGGACACGCTGGTGGTGCTGGACGAAGCCTACGTCCACTACACCGAGGCCGAGTACGGGATGAAGCTGCTGAAGGAATTCCCGAACCTGATCGTGCTGCGCACCTTCTCCAAGGCGTTCGGCCTGGCCGGCCTGCGCATCGGCTTCGGCATTTCCAACAACCCGGCGCTGATCTTGCCGCTGCGCCACATCAAGCCGACCTGGAACATGGGCCAGCTGCAGATCGCCGGCGGCGTCGCCGGCATCAACGACGACGAGCACGTCAACCGCGCGGTCAAGACCGTGGTCGAGATGCGCTCCTACGTCGGCAAGCGGCTCGAATCGATCCCGGGCTTCCGCATGGTGCCGGGCTCGCGCGCCAACTTCTTCCTGACCCAGATCCTGGCGCCGGAACTGGATTCGACCAAGGTCTTCAATGAACTATTGAAGCGCGGCGTAATCGTCAAGGATGGCTCCGACATTCCGGGCCTGGGCAGCCGCTACCTGCGGGTCGACGTCAATCTGCAGAAGCACATGGACCGCTTCGCCGATGCGCTGGCCGACATCAAGATCGCCTGACGCAACCAGAGAGCAACCCAAGAGGATTACATGACAGCAAACCGGATGCTTATCGGGATCGACGTCGGCGGTACCTTCACCGACGCCGTGGTGCTGGACGCCGACGGCAGCAGCGTGCTGATGGCGTTCAAGCTGCCATCGACGCCGCATGATCCCGGCGCCGCCGTGATCCATGCGCTAGAGCGGGTGGCCGAGCAGGTCGGCGTGCAGGGTGCACTGGTCTGCCACGGCACCACGGTCGGCACCAATACGCTGATCGAGCGCAAGGGTGCCAAGGTAGGCCTCTTGGCCACCGACGGCTTCACCGACGTCATCGAGCTGCGCCGCCAGAACCGGCCGACGCTGTACGACCTGACGGCGCAGGTGTCGCCGCCGCTGGTGCCGCGCGACCTGCGCTTCGGCGTGCCGGAG
>JBATWJ010000287.1:0-1675 GCA_049672545.1 Burkholderiaceae bacterium | reverse complement strand
GCGCTGGCCGGCCGCCAGCGGAGCGGCGCCGGCCGTGCGATCGACGTTGCCATGGTGGAAAGCATGACGCGCTTCATGACGCCGCGCCTCATTCCCTACCTCGGCTCCGGCGAGGTACCGGCACGTTCCGGCGGCAAGGACAGCGTGATCGCGATCTACCAGACCTTCGAGACCGCCGACCGGCCGATCACGCTGGGGCTCGGCAACGACAGCATCTGGCGCCGTTTTTGCCAGGCCATTGAACGGCCCGACATGGCCGATAATCCGGCCTACGCCGACAACCCTGGCCGGCGCGCCGCGCGCCCGGAAATCGTCGCGGAAATCCAGAAGGTGCTGCGCCAGCACGGCCGCGAGCACTGGCTGGCACTGTTTTCGGCGGCGCGCATCCCGGCCGGACCGATCAACAGCCTGGACGAGGTGGTGCGCGACCGCACGCTGGCCGAGCGCGGCCTGTTCTACGCGGTGCCGCGCGACGGCGTTTCCATTCCCCAGGTCGGACTCGGCATCCAGTTCGATGGCAACAACCGCAGCTTCCGCAAGGCGCCGCCGCGCCTGGGCGAAGACACGCGGGCGGTATTCGGCGCCTGGCTGGGCTGGGACGAAGAGCAGGTTTCCGCTCTCGACGCAGCCGGCGCCCTGTAAGCGTGTCCCCGCGCACCCGCGGCACGCAACTCACTCAAGGAGAATCACGCATGACTCGGCAATTCGAAACCATCCTGTACGAAGAAGACGGCCCGATCGGCACCATCACGCTGAACCGGCCCGACAACGGCAACATGTTCAACGAGCGGATGTGCCATGAAATCCGCGACTGCATCAACGACATCCGGCGCGAGACGCGCACCCGGGTGATCGTCATCACCGGCGCCGGCGACCGCTTCTTCTGCATCGGCGGCGAAAAGACCGGCATGGAAGACACGCTGATGTACGCCGGCGTGCTGCCGGTGCTGGACATGTACGAAAGCATCGACCGCCTGCAAAAGCCGGTGATCGCATCGGTCAACGGCTTCGCGGTCGGCGGCGGCAACGTGCTGCAGGTGGTGTGCGACCTGACCATCGCCAAGGAAAGCGCGACCTTCCGCCAGGTCGGCCCGATGGTCGGCAGCTTCGACGCCGGCTTCGGCACCTGGTACCTGGAAGACCTGGTCGGCAAGAAGAAGGCCAAGGAAATCTGGTTCATGAATCCGAAGATGACCGCCGCCGAAGCCTTGTCGCTCGGCCTGATCAACAAGGTGGTGCCGGACGACCAGCTGAAGGAAGCGACGCGCGCGATGGCGCTTGAGATCGCCGACCGCGGCTCGTTCGCGCTGGCCTCGATCAAGGCGGCATTCGGCGCCCGCCACGGCGGCGTCGGCGGCATGTCGCGCATGGCGCACGACCTGCTGCTGCGGCAAAGCCTGGAAACCGAGGAAGCGAAGGAACTGGCGCAGTCGTTCAAGGAAAAGCGCAAGCCCGACGCCTCCAAGTTCGGCCACTGAACGCGGACCAGCAGCCATGAGCACCATCCTCACCCTCCTCGATCCGCAACAGGCGCGGCAATACTACGCCGACGGCATCTGGCAGCCGCACACGATGTACGCGATGCTGCGCCGGCATGCCGCCGCGCGCCCGGACGCGTTCGCGCTGCGCGACAGCGTGCATCGGCTGACCTGGGCGCAGGCGCTGGACTGGGTCG
>JBATWJ010000286.1:0-12141 GCA_049672545.1 Burkholderiaceae bacterium | reverse complement strand
CCGGAGCGCCTGTCGCAACTGCGGCAAGCGGCGCCGGCAGCCGAGTTCGTCAATGGCGCGTTCGACGCGGCGCTTCTGGACACCATCGATTTCGTCGCCGTCAGCCCTGGCCTTGCGCCCGGGCGGGAACTGGCGCCGCTGCTGCCGGCAGCAGCCGAACGTGGAATTCCGCTGTGGAGCGAGATCGAACTGTTCGCGCAGGCGCTGGCGGCGCTGCGCGCCGAGCGCGGCTATGTGCCGCAGGTGCTGGCGATTACCGGTACCAACGGCAAGACCACCGTTACCAGTCTGGTCGGGCTGCTGTGTGCGCGCGCCGGCCGCACGGTACAGCTGGCTGGCAACATCAGCCCGGCGGCGCTGGACGTGCTGCGCGATGCGCTGGAGCAGGACGCGCTGCCGCAGGTATGGGTGCTGGAGCTATCGAGCTTCCAGCTGCATTTCACCTACTCGCTGGCGGCCGACGCGGCGACGATCCTGAACCTCAGCCAGGATCATCTGGACTGGCATGGCGACATGGCGGCCTACGTCGCCGACAAGCAGCGGATCTTCGCGCCGACCACGATCGCGATCGTCAATCGGGCCGATGCCGCCAGCACCGATGGCATGCCGCCGATTGCCGGCCGCCGCAGCTTCGGCGCCGACGCGCCGCAGCAGGACGGTTGCTTTGGCTTGATCGACGACAGCGGCATGCAATGGCTGGCGACGGCGGTGGCGGCTGACGAAGGCAGCGGTCGGCGCGGGCGCAAGGAACTGTTCCCGGCGCCGGTGGCAATCAAGCGCCTGATGCCGGCGGCGGCGCTGAAGATCCGAGGCCGCCACAACGCGCTCAATGCGCTGGCGGCGCTGGCGCTGTGCAGCGCGATCGATCTGCCGCTGGCGCCGCTGCTGCACGGCTTGCGCGAGTATGCCGGCGAGCCGCATCGGGTCGAGCGGGTGGCGACCATCGCCGGTGTCGACTATTACGACGACAGCAATGGCACCAATGTCGGCGCCACGGTCGCCGCCCTGAACGGATTGGGCGCCGAACTCGGCGCCGGCCGGCGCCTGTTGCTGATCGCCGGCGGCGACGGCAAGGGACAGGATTTCGGTCCCCTGGGCGAGCCGCTGACACGCTATGTGCGCGCGGTCTTCCTGATCGGCAAAGACGGGCCGACGATTCGCGCCGCGGTCTCGGGTACCGGCGTGGAACTTGTCGATTGCACTAGCCTGGAGCAGGCGGTGCAGCAGGCGGCGGCCGCGGCCGCGGATGGCGATGCGGTGCTGCTGTCGCCGGCCTGCGCCAGCCTCGACATGTTCCGCAACTACAAGCATCGGGCCGACGTTTTCGTGGCGGCAGTGCAGGAAATCGCCATGGCGCGCGGCGAGGTACCGACATGAGGTTCGCCCTGCCTTCCTTTACCGCTGCCGGCAAACCGCCGAAGGGCCTGGCGCAGCGCTCGAAGATGATGGAATACGACCAGCCGCTGGTCTGGGTGGTGCTGACGCTGATGCTGTTCGGTATGGTGATGGTGTATTCGGCTTCGATCGCACTGCCCGATTCGCCGAAATACGCCAGCTACAAGAATGCCCACTTCCTGGCCCGACAGGCGACCTTCATCGCCGTATCGGTATGCGCCGCCTTCGTCGTGTCCCGCATCCCGATTCAGACCTGGCAGCGGCTGGCGCCCTACCTGTTCGTCGGTACGCTGGGGCTGCTGATGCTGGTGCTGATCCCGGAAATCGGCAAGGGCGTCAACGGCGCCAAGCGCTGGCTGTCGTTCAAAATTTTCAACTTGCAGCCGTCGGAGTTGATGAAGCTGTTCGTCGTGCTGTACGCGGCCGACTACACGGTCCGCAAGCAAGAAGTGATGCACAAGCTGACCAAGGGCTTTTTGCCGATGACCGGCGCCATCGGCTTCGTCGGCCTGCTGCTGCTGCTGGAGCCGGACCTGGGTGCCTTCGGCGTGATCGTCTGCATCGCGATGGGGATCCTGTTTCTCGGCGGCGTCAACGGCATCTGGTTCGGCGGCATCGGTGCCACGCTGGTCGGCGTGTTCGGCATGGTGATCATGTTGTCGCCATGGCGGCGCGACCGCATCTTCGCCTATCTGAACCCTTGGGATGAAGAAAACACGCTCGGCAAGGCCTACCAACTGTCCCATTCGCTGATCGCGTTCGGTCGCGGCGAACTGTTCGGGGTCGGGCTCGGTGGCAGCGTCGAAAAGTTGCACTACCTGCCGGAGGCGCACACCGATTTCCTGCTGGCCGTGATCGGCGAGGAACTCGGTTTCGTCGGCGTGCTGGTGGTGGTCGGGCTGTTCTACTGGCTGGTCAAGCGTTCCTTTGAAATTGGCCGCCAGGCAATCGCGCTCGACCTGACCTTCTCCGGCCTGGTCGCCAAGGGCATCGGCATCTGGATCGGCGTCCAGGCCTTCATCAACATGGGCGTCAATCTCGGCCTGTTGCCGACCAAGGGCCTGACGCTGCCGCTGATGAGCTATGGCGGCTCCGGTGTGCTGATCAATTGCATCGGCCTCGCGATTCTTTTGCGAATCGACTACGAGAATCGGGTGCTGATGCGCGGAGGCCGCATATGAAGCGGCTGCTGATCATGGCGGCCGGGACCGGCGGCCATATCTTCCCCGGGCTGGCGATGGCGCAAAGCATGCGCGCGCGCGGCTGGCAGGTGTCCTGGCTCGGCACCACGCACGGCATGGAGCGCGACATCGTGCCGGCGCATGGCGTCGAGATGGATGCGATCCGCTTTGCCGGCGTGCGTGGCAAGGGGCTCGGCCATACCGCGCGCGGCGTCTGGCGGCTGTTGGCGAGTCTGGTCGACTGCTTCCGCATTTTCGGCCGGCGCCGGCCGGACCTGGTGCTGGGGATGGGCGGCTACGTGACGGTGCCAGGCGGGTTGATGGCGAGGCTGCGCGGGATCCCGCTGGTGCTGGTGAATGCCGACGCCGCGCTGCTGCTGTCGAACCGCACGCTGGCGCCGTTCGCGCAGCGCCTGCTGTTCGGTTTTCCGGCCGAGTTCGGCGCCGCCGCCGGCAAGGCGCTGGTGACCGGCAATCCGGTGCGCGAAGAAATCCTGGCGCTGGCGCCGCCGGCCGAGCGCTACGCCGGTCGCAGTGGGCCGCTGCGGCTGCTGGCGATCGGCGGTAGCCTGGGTGCGCGCGCACTGAACGAATGCCTGCCGGCGGCGCTGGCCCTGCTGCCACCCGGCCAGCGGCCGCAGATCACGCACCAGTCGGGCCGCCAGCATATCGACAGCCTGCGCCAGGCATACCGGCAGGCGCAAGTGCAGGCCGAGGTAGTGGATTTCATCGATGACATGCCGCGCCGCTATGCCGAGGCCGATCTGGTGATCTGCCGTGCCGGCGCCATCACGATCTCGGAATTGACGGCGGCCGGGGTCGCCAGCGTGCTGGTGCCGCTGGTAGCGTCGACCACCAGTCACCAGCGCGACAACGCGCGCTGGATGGCGCAACAGAAGGCGGCGATCCATCTGCCGCAGGACGAAATGACGCCGGCCGGTCTGGCCGCGCTGTTGCGGGAAATGACGCGCGACAGCTGCCGGATCATGGCGCAGGCGGCTTATGACAACGGCAGGCGCGACGCCAACCTGGCGATCGCCAATGAACTGGAAAGATTGACGAAGGCAGCATGAAGCACAAGGTAAAAAACATCCATTTTGTCGGCATCGGCGCCAAGCCGTGCGGTAGCACGGCGTTTCATCATTCGGGCACAAGCCGCGCCGCCAGTGAGCAAAGAACATGAAACATAAGGTAAAAAATATCCATTTCGTAGGAATCGGCGGAAGCGGCATGAGCGGCATCGCCGAGTTGCTGCAAAACCTCGGCTATACCGTGTCCGGTTCCGATCTCGCGGATAACGCCGCCACCCGGCGCCTGGCCAGCCTCGGCGTGCGCGTGGCGCAGGGCCACGCCACCGGGCACATCGCCGGCGCCGACGCCATCGTCACCTCGACCGCGGTCAAGGACGACAACCCGGAAGTGGTGGCAGCGCGTGAGCGGCGCATTCCGATCGTGCCGCGGGCGATGATGCTGGCCGAGCTGATGCGGCTGAAAAGCGGCATCGCGATTGCCGGCACGCACGGCAAGACCACGACCACCAGCCTGGTCGCCAGCGTGCTGGCACAGGGCGGGCTCGACCCGACCTTCGTGATCGGCGGCCGGCTGACCTCGGCAGGCGCCAACGCCAAGCTCGGCGCCGGTGACTTCATCGTGGTCGAGGCAGACGAATCGGACGCCTCGTTCCTGAACCTGTCGCCGGTGATCGAAGTGATCACCAACATCGACGCCGACCATATGGAAACCTACGGTCACGACTTCAACCGGCTGAAGCAGACCTTCGTCGAATTCACGCAGCGGCTGCCGTTCTACGGCGTCGCCGTGCTGTGCATCGACGATGCCAACGTGCGAGCCATCATGCCGCAGGTGTCCAAGCCGATCACTACCTACGGCTTCCACGAAGAGGCGCAGGTGCGCGCGGTGGACGCCGAGGCGGTTGACGGTCTGATGCGCTTTACGGTGCTGCAGGACGGCTACGCGCCGCTGCCGATCAGCCTGAACCAGCCTGGCATGCACAACGTGCAGAATGCCTGCGCTGCGATCGCGATTGCGCGTGAACTCGGCGTGGCAGACGCAGCGACGCAAAAGGCGCTGGCCGAATTCCACGGCGTCGGGCGGCGCTTCACACGCTATGGCGAGATCGCGCTGCCGACCACCGGTTCGTTCGCGCTGGTCGACGACTATGGACACCATCCGGTCGAAACCGCGGCCACCATCGCTGCCGCGCGCGGCGCCTATCCGGGCCGGCGGCTGGTGCTGGCGTTTCAGCCGCACCGCTACACCCGCACGCGCGACCTGTTCGAGGACTTCGTGCGGGTGTTGTCGACGGTCGACGTGCTGGTGCTGGCCGAAGTCTATGCCGCCGGCGAGGCGCCGATCGTCGCCGCCGACGGCCGTTCTCTGGCGCACGCGCTGCGCGTGCAGGGCAAGGTCGAGCCGGTGTTCGTCGAGCATATCGAGGAAATGCCGGCCACCGTCCTGAACCTGGTGCGGGACGGCGACGTCGTGATGACCATGGGCGCCGGCTCCATCAGCGGCGTGCCCTTACGTTTGGCGCAAGCCGCGCAGGAGGCGACATGAGCGCATCGCAGGCAGGGAAATCCTTGGATCCGGCCGCCGAGTTCGGCAAGGTCGGCGTGCTATTCGGCGGCCGCTCTGCCGAGCGCGAAGTCTCGCTGATGTCCGGTGCCGGTGTACTGCAGGCGCTGCGCAGCCGCGGCGTACTCGCGCAGGGTTTCGATCCGGCCGAGCGCAGCCTGGCCGAGCTGGCGGCGGAAAAGTTCGACCGCGTGTTCATCGCGCTGCACGGGCGTTACGGCGAGGACGGCACGCTGCAGGGCGCGCTGGAGCAATTGCGGATCCCGTACACCGGCCCCGGCGTGCTGGCCTCTGCGATCGCGATGGACAAGGCGATGACCAAGCGCATCTGGCTGGCCGACGGCCTGGCGACGCCGAAGTTCGAGATGCTGCACGCCGGCTTTTCCAGCGGCCGGGTGGCGGCCACGCTGGGCCTGCCGCTGATCGTGAAGCCGGCGCACGAAGGCTCGACGCTCGGTTTGACCAAGGTAACCCGGCTGGAGCAGCTGCCGGCAGCGTATGCGCTGGCGGCGCGCTTCGACCGCGCGGTGATGGCCGAGGAATTCATCGACGGCATGGAACTGACCTGCCCGATCCTCGGCACCGGCGACGACGCGCGCGCGCTGCCGGTGATCCGCATCGTGGCCCCGGACGCCAACTACGACTATCAGAACAAGTACTTTACCGATGCTACCCAGTATTTCTGCCCCAGCGGACTGGAGACGGCGCGCGAGCGGGAAATCCAGGAGCTGGCGCTGGCCAGCCACCGGGCGCTCGGCTGCCGCGGCTGGAGCCGGGTCGACGTGATGCTGCGCTCCGCCGATCAGCGGCCTTTCCTGCTGGAGCTGAACACCTCGCCCGGTATGACCGGGCATTCGCTGGTGCCGATGTCGGCCAAGGTGGCCGGTATGTCGTACGAGGATTTGTGCATCGAGATCCTGCGGATGGCGGCGCTGGATCTGGCGCCGTCCAGCGATTGGGCACCGGGTTGACGCGGCGGATCAGGCCATGTGGCAAGACGTCCGGATACTGAACGCGATTTCCAGCCTTCTGCTGGCGCTGGCGGCGTTCGCGGTACTGGCGGCCGGCGTCTGGTGGCTGGCGCAGCGGCCGATGTTTACGCTGAAGACGATCCGGATCGAAGGCAGTGCCGAAACGCCGCTGCGGCGCGTGAACGCGCTGACGGTGCGCAGCACGGCGCTGCCGCGCATCCGCGGCAATTTCTTCACCGCCGACCTGGATGCAGTGCGCGCCGCCTTCGAGTCGGTGCCCTGGGTGCGCAAGGCGACGGTGCGGCGCGAGTGGCCGAATACGCTGCTGGTGGCGATCGAGGAGCACCAGCCGCTCGGCACCTGGGGCGAGGACGGCCGGCTGGTGTCGGTGAAGGGAGACGTGTTCACCGCCAACCTGGATGAGGCGGAAGAGGATGGCGAGCTGCCGGAATTCGCCGGGCCGGAAGGCAGCGCGCCGGAAGTGGTGGCGCGCTACGGCGAGTTCCGCGACTGGTTCGCGCCGCTCGAGCTCGAGCCGGATGCGGTGCAGCTGTCGGAACGCTACGCCTGGAAGCTGCGGCTGGATAACGGCGTAACGGTGGAGTTGGGGCGCGAGCAGACGCCGTCCACGCTGCACGAAAGGGTGGCGCGGCTGGTCAGCGTCTATCCGCAGCTGGTGGCGCGGCTGCAGGACCGGATCGAAAGCGTGGATATGCGGTACCCGAACGGCATGGCGCTGAAGGCCAGCGGCCTGCCGCTCGGATTGGATGGCAAGAAAAAATAAGCGGAACGACATGACAAAAGACGCGAAAAACCTGATCGTCGGCCTCGATATCGGCACCTCGAAGGTGGTGGCGGTGGTGGCCGAAGTGATGCCGGATGGCCGCCACGAAGTAATCGGCCTGGGCCAGCACGAATCCAAGGGGTTGAAGAAGGGGGTGGTGGTCAACATCGAGGCGACGGTGGAGTCGATCCAGCGGGCGCTCGAAGAAGCCGAACTAATGGCCGACTGCAAGATCGAGAACGTCTATACCGGCATCGCAGGCAGCCATATCCGCAGCTTCAACTCGAGCGGCATGGTGGCGATCAAGGACAAGGAAGTCACCGCCACCGACGTCGCCCGCGTGATCGAGACCGCGAAGGCGGTCAACATTCCGACCGACCAGCAGTTGCTGCACACGGTGCCGCAGGAGTTCATCGTCGATAACCAGGAGGATGTGCGCGAGCCGATCGGCATGAGCGGCATCCGCCTCGAAGTGAAGGTGCACATCGTCACCGGCGCCGTGTCCGCCGTGCAGAACATCGTCAAGTGCGTGCGCCGCTGCGGGCTGGAAGTGTCGGACCTGATCCTGCAGCCGATGGCGTCCGCCTATGCGGTACTGACGCCGGATGAAAAGGAGCTGGGCGTGGTACTGATCGACATCGGCGGCGGCACCACCGACGTCGCCATCTTCACCGAAGGCGCGATCCGCCATACCGCGGTGATCCCGATCGCCGGCGACCAGATCACCAACGATATCGCGATGGCCTTGCGAACGCCGACCCTGGAGGCGGAGGAAATCAAGCTGCGCTATGGCGTCGCCAAGCAGGTGCTGGCCGATCCCGGCGAGACAATGGAAGTGCCGGGGCTGGGCGACCGCAACCCGCGCACGCTGTCGCGCCAGGCGCTGGCGGCGGTGATCGAGCCGCGCGTCGAGGAGCTGTTCGCGCTGGTGCACCAGGTAGTGCGTGAATCCGGCTACGAGGAAGTGCTGTCGTCCGGCATCGTGCTGACCGGTGGCACCACGATGATGCCCGGCATGGTGGAACTGGCGGAAGACATCTTCCTGAAGCCGGCGCGACTCGGCGTGCCGGAATACCACGGCCAGCTGGCCGACGTGGTGCGCAGCCCGCGCTACTCGACCGTGCTTGGCCTGCTTCTGGAAGCGAAGAAGCAATATCTGCGCGGCCAGAACGTCAGCCGCCAAGGGGGCACCGCGAAGGCGATTTGGCAACGGATGAAGGAATGGTTTTTGGGGAACTTCTAAATAATTGCGGGACAGAGTTTGTGAGGCGCCGCAGAGCGCCGAGCTACTCTGTCCCCAACAAATCAGATGGAAAGGTCGGGCAAGGTTGGCTCCCGCAGAAGGACCGGCTGAGCAACCACCGCACGACACTGGGTTCCGGCTTTCGCCGGAACGACAAAGTTTGATGCGTGCGGAACAAAGTCAAGGGTACTGGTGTTCTGTCCTCGACCTTCTAGAGAAAAATCGATTCACCAGCAGCTCAACCAGCAGCATTTTTAAAGCAGTCGCAACACCAGTTCTTGCATCACCGCAGCTACCAGTTGCTAGTCGTCACATCGCGTGATGCCTATCGACTGAGAACTGCACCTTCACTTACATATAACAGGAGTCATCATGGAAATTGATATGCTCGACAATGCAACCCTCGGCACCGTGATCAAGGTCGTCGGCGTCGGCGGCGCCGGCGGCAACGCGGTGCAGCACATGATCAACAAGGGTGTATCCGGCGTCGAGTTCATCGTTGCCAACACCGACGCGCAGGCGCTGGCGCAATCGAAGGCGCACAACGTGATCCAGATCGGCGAAACCGGTCTGGGCGCCGGCATGAAACCGGAAGTCGGGCGCCAGCTGGCGGAAGAATCGCGCACTCGCATCGAGGATGCGCTGCGTGGTGCGCACATGGTGTTCATCGCCGCCGGTATGGGCGGCGGCACCGGCACCGGCGCCGCGCCGATCGTCGCGCAGGTCGCCAAGGAGCAGGGCGCGCTGACGGTGGCGGTGGTCTCCAAGCCGTTTTCGTACGAGGGCCAGAAGTGCATGGACATCGCCGAGGAGGGGCTGGAGGCGCTGTCGGCGCATGTCGATTCGCTGATCATCATCCTCAACGAAAAGCTGGAAGACATCTACGAAGACGACAGCATGATCGAATGGCTGCAGCATGCCGACGACGTGCTGAACAACGCCGTGGCCGGCATTGCCGAAATCATCAACGTGCCGGGCCACATCAACGTCGACTTCAACGACGTCAAGACCATCATGGGTGAGCAGGGCAAGGCAATGATGGGTACCGCCACCGCGTCCGGCGTCGACCGCGCCCGCATCGCCGCCGAGCAGGCGGTGACCTCGCCGCTCTTGGACGGCATCGACCTGTCCGGCGCCCGCGGCGTGCTGGTCAACGTCACCGCCAGCCACAGCCTGAAGGGCAAGGAAATCAAGGAAGTGATGGCGACCGTGCGCGCGTTCGCCGCGCCCGATGCGTCGATCGCGCAAGGCATGGCTTACGACGACGCCATGGGCGATGAGCTGCGCGTGACGGTGGTGGCAACCGGCCTCGGCCGTCCGCGCAAGACGGTACAGCTGGTGCAGGCGCCGATGCTGCGCACCGGCACCCACAACGAGCCGATCATGGCGACCGCCGGCATGCTGAAGACGCCGGGCGGCCAAGGCCAGGCGACGCCGTCGTTCGAAGGCCTGAAGCAGCCAGCGGTGTGGCGCCGCGAATCGGCATCGGAGACCGTGCGCGCGCTGGAAAAGAACGGCATGGAAACCTACGACATCCCGGCTTTCCTGCGCAAGCAGGCCGACTGACGGCGGCTGGCGGCCTGCGCCGCCGCGCCAAACCGGGCATACTGCATCGGCACGCCGTGCTTGCGAGCGCGGCGTTTTTCATTGGCGCTGCCGCGCCGCAAAACAAAGGAGAGAAGAATGACCATCAAAGTAGGCGACCGCCTGCCGCAGGGCACGCTGGCGGAATTCATCGACACCGAGACCGAGGGCTGCACGCTGGGACCGAACACCTTCGACGTCGCCGAGCTGGCCAAGGGCAAGAAGATCGCGATCTTCGGCTTGCCGGGCGCTTACACGCCGACCTGCTCGGCGCAGCACGTGCCGGGCTACGTCAAGCACGCGGCCGAGCTGAAGGCCAAGGGTGTCGACGAAATCTGGTGCATCGCGGTCAACGATGCCTTCGTGATGGGCGCCTGGGGCCGCGATCAGAAGACCGGCGGCACGGTGCGCATGCTGGCCGACGGCAACGCCAGCTTCAGCAAGGCGCTCGGCCTCGACGCCGATTTCTCCAAGTTCGGCATGGGAACGCGTTCGCAGCGCTATTCGATGCTGGTCGAGGATGGCGTGGTGCGCCGGCTGAACGTCGAACAGCCGGGCAAGTTCGAAGTGTCGAACGCCGAAACCCTGCTGGCGCAACTCAGCTGATACGGGCGACAGGCGGCATGGTTGCAGTGATGCCAGGAAAGTTATAATGCCGCATGCTGAAACAACGCACCATCAAACAACTGGTCAAGACTGTCGGCGTCGGATTGCACTCCGGCACCAAGGTCGAACTGACCTTGCGTCCGGCCGCGATCGACACCGGCATCGTGTTTCGCCGCGTCGATCTCGACCCGGCAGTCGACCTGCCGGCCAACGCGCTGGCGGTCGGCGATACGCGGATGGCGTCGACGCTGGCGCGCGACGGGGTGCGGGTCTCCACCGTCGAGCATCTGCTGTCGGCCTGCGCCGGCCTCGGCATCGACAATCTGTACGTTGATCTCAGCGCCGAGGAAATCCCGATCATGGACGGCTCGGCGTCCTCCTTCGTGTTCCTGCTGCAGCAGGCCGGGCTGCAGGAGCAGGGCGCGGCCAAGAAATTCATCCGCGTCAAGCGCGCGGTCGAAGTCTCGGAAGGCGACGGCGAGCAGCGCAAGTGGGCGCGGCTGGAGCCGTACAACGGCTTCAAGCTGGATTTTTTCATCGAATTCAACCATCCGGCGGTGGACGGCACCGGTCAGCGCGCGCAGATCGACTTCGCGATCGAATCCTACGTCAAGGAAGTGGCGCGCGCGCGCACCTTCGGCTTCATGCAGGACGTCGAAACCCTGCGCGGCCTGGGCCTCGCGCGCGGCGGTTCGCTGGAAAACGCGATCGTGATGGACGAATACCGGATCCTCAATTCGGACGGCCTGCGCTATGGCAACGAATTCGTCCGGCACAAGATCCTGGACGCGATCGGCGATTTGTACCTGATCGGCCATTCGCTGTTGGCCAGCTATGTCGCCCACAAGTCCGGCCACACGCTGAACAACCAGTTGCTGCGCGCGCTGCTGGCGCAGCCGGATGCCTATGAAGTCGTCAGTTTCGACACCCTCGAAACGGCCCCCAGCACCTATGTGCGGCAGGCGGCGCAGGAGTGGGCGCTGAACTAGCCGGCAATCGCGCGCACATCCTCCCTGGATTGGACTATGGGAGTATGCCAAAAAAACGGCTTATCCCGCGCGAATCACGGGCGGTTTTGAAAATACTCTATCCAGTATAAGAATCGCCGCGGATCATCCCCGCCGCGGCGTGTCGGGCTGGTGGCGGCGCAGCATGGCCGCCAGCGCGGCCTTCAGTGCCGCATTGCGCGGCGAATCCTCCAACTGCTGCTGCAGTTCTGCCAGCGCCGGCAAGGCGCGCGGCGCCAGCACCCATTCCCTTTTCGGCGCCGGGCGGGTCTCGGGACGCACGGCTTGCACTTTGAGACGCACTGCGTTAACCTGCCAGCCCAGCCGGCACAGGGATTCTTGCAGTTTCGGCAATTGCTGCTTCAGCTTCGCCGCCAGCGCCGCGTTCGGCACCGCCAGCACCAGCTGGCCGGAAGCGAACTGCACCACGGCACAGGCATCAAACATGGCGGGCAGATTTTGGGCGCACTCCTTCTGCAGTTGCGCCATGCGCGCCGCCGCCGGCAGCAGCGCCCCCAGCTTGTCATGGGCGCCGAGAAATTCGGCCACACCGCGCGCCGGCGCATTCGACGGCGCCGGCCGGCGACCGGCGGCAAAGGGCGAGGCGGAAGGGGTAGGACGCATCGCGTCACCTTATCACCCGCTGCGGCGCGCAACAAGCCAGAGGAATCGAGATGCAGATCATATTGTTGCACCCGCGCCTGCGCCACGCCCGTTCGGTCACCCTCACGTCGCGCCACCTGCTGCTGGCGGCCGCCGCATTCCTGTTGGTGGT
>JBATWJ010000285.1:0-1513 GCA_049672545.1 Burkholderiaceae bacterium | reverse complement strand
GCGCGCAGCAGGCGGCGTCGGCCGCGGGCAGTTTCGGACTTGAGGTTTGACATGAGCTTCCTAATGCACGATCTTGAATAGATTGAAGAAATTTTCCGTGGTATGACGCGCCACTTGTTCCACCGGCACGCCCTTCAGCTGCGCCAGGAATTCCGCCACGTGCTTCACCAGCCCCGGTTCGTTGGTCTTGCCGCGGTAGGGTACCGGTGCCAGGTAGGGCGAATCGGTTTCGATCAGCATCCGTTCGAACGGCACCGCCCGCGCCACCGCCTGCAATTCGCGCGCGCTCTTGAAGGTGACGATGCCGGAAAACGAGATGTAGAAGCCCATCGCCATCGCCGCCTCGGCCACTTGCAGCGACTCGGTGAAGCAGTGCATGACGCCGCCGGCGCCACCGGCGTCAAGGCCGGCGCCCTCTTCGCGCATGATGCGGATCGTGTCCTCGGACGCGGCACGGGTGTGGATGATCAGCGGCTTGCCGCTGTCGCGCGAAGCGCGGATGTGGGTGCGGAAGCGTTCGCGCTGCCATTCCAGGTCGCCGGCCAGCCGGTAGTAGTCGAGCCCGGTTTCGCCGATCGCCACCACCTTCGGATGCTGCGACAGCCGTACCAGTTCGGCCACCGACGGCTCCGGCGTGTCGTCATAGTCGGGATGCACGCCGACCGACGCATAGATGTTCGGATACCGCTCGGCCAGCGCGCGCACCTGCGGAAACTCCGGCAGGTCGCAGGCGACGCACAGCGCGTGGCTGACCTGGTTTTGCGCCATCCGGTCGAGGATATCCGGCAGGCGCGCGGCCAGGTCGGGAAAATTGATGTGACAATGGGAGTCGATATACATGGCGCGCATTGTACGCGTTCGGGCCGATTCGGGCTGCGCGTGCGGACCCGGCACAGCACCGCGAAAAACCAAAATACGAGGAGTATGCCGAAAAATCGGCCTATGCCGGGCTACGGACCTTCGGCTTCAAAAATACCCGCTGCAGTATATCGATAGCTAGATGGTGTGCGTGGAACGCCCGGACGCCAGCGCGGTGCCGAGGACTTCCTCGATGCGGGCCTTGGTGCGGTGCCCGCTTTCATCGTCCGGGAAATGCACGCCGATGCCCTGGGTCTTGTTGTGGTTGGCGCCGGGTGGCGTGATCCAGGCCACCTTGCCGGCGATCGGGTACTTGCCGGGATCGTCCATCAAGGTCAGGATCAGGTAGATTTCATCGCCCAGCTGGTATTGCTTGGAGGTCGGCACGAACAGCCCGCCATGCGTCAGGAACGGCATGTAGGCCGAATGCAGCGCCGATTTTTCCTTGATCGCCAGCGACAGCACCGACGGGCGCACGCCGCCGCCGGCGGCTGGGGAAACAGTGGAAAGGTCGGCCATCGCGGCTCCTCCTTCAGGCTCGGGAATCGGAAAAAATTGTCGAATACTCGATCAGCATGTCTTCGATGAACAGCCGCGGCGACAGCGGATGCGCGGCCACCGCCGCCCGTTCGCCGGCGCTCTTGATCGCCTGCGC
>JBATWJ010000284.1:0-2777 GCA_049672545.1 Burkholderiaceae bacterium | reverse complement strand
GAACGCGGCGGCGCGCCACCGGATCATTTCTCTTTCGGCACGTCGATGCGGGTCACGCCGCCACCGACCGCTGGCGGATCGCTGGCGGGGAAGCTCAATTCGACCGATTCGTCGACCAGCGCCTCCTCCTTCTCATCGGGATCCTTGGATGCGATCTTGCGTTCGGTCACGTCTTTCGCGGCAGCTTCGTGCGGCGCTACGTCCTTCGGCGTCTGCGCTGCCGAATTTTTCCCGGGCGTCGCGCGCTGCTCGGGTTCGTGTTCGGCGCGTTTGGTGGTACGGCTGGAATCTTGCTGCGGTGCAGTCATATCGCCTCCCTTTGGCATATCGGCGGCGCGGACGCGCCGCCACTGTCCATGCGACGCGTGCAAGGACGGAAAGTTTCGGCGCCGCCCGCGCACTGCAACCGCCGCCGGCTTCCGCTGTCTGAAAAACTGGTCAATCTGCGACCGGCGCGAACCCATTTCTTCAACGCAAGGAGCGATCATGGACAAGAAGGCATCGGCCGTCTGGAACGGCGGCTTCAAGGAAGGCAGCGGCACCATTTCCACCGAAACCGGCGCGCTGAAGGAAGCGCCCTACGGCGCCAAGTCGCGCTTCGAGAACGGCCCCGGCACCAACCCGGAGGAATTGATCGGCGCCGCGCATGCCGGCTGCTTTTCGATGGCGCTGTCGCTGATGCTGGGACAGGCCGGCTTGACGCCGGAAAAGATCGAGACCGAAGCCACCGTGACGCTGGACAAGGTCGGCGACGGCTTCGAGATCAGCGCCAGCCACCTGAAGGTGCGCGCCAGAATCCCCGGTGCCGACCGCGCGAAATTCGAGGAAATCGCCAACCAGGCCAAGACCGGCTGCCCGGTCTCGAAGCTGCTGAAGGCGAAGATCACGATGGACGCGACGCTGGAAGCATAAACGCCGGCAAGCGGCATACGGGCCGGCGCGCGACCCGGCATCGACACGGCGGGAAGCGTCGGTTTGTCCCGCGTGCTTCGGCTCCGCCACACTTGGCCGCCGATTTGTTCGATCCTGCTCAAGCCGCTCAGCGCATTGCGCATTGCGCCTGCCGGCAAATGGCTTATGCTCGGAAAGGATGATGTCCGAACCAGCGTTCACCCTTCGCAGCGGCAGCAGGCCTCGATGCGAGAACACGGCGACTCCGGGCGAACGGTCGATCGCCTGCTTCGAAGCGGCGAAAGGCCTGCTGGTGATCCTGGCCGGCTTCGGCCTGCTGTCGCTGGTGCATCACGACCTGCAGCACTTCGCCAGGGCCTTCGTCGATCACCTGCACCTGAACCCCGGCGGCCGCAGTTCGCACATCTTCCTGAGGCTGGGCTCGGTTTCCAGCGGATGGCTGTGGGTGCTGGCCGCGCTGTCGTGCGCCTACTCGGCGCTGCGCTTCGCCGAAGCCTATGGCCTGTGGACGGGCAAACGCTGGGCCAAGTGGTTTGCAGTCGCCAGCGGCGGCCTGTATCTACCGCTGGAAGCCTATGAATTGCTGCACGGGATCAACTGGATCAAGACGACGGCGTTCGTGCTCAATGCCGGCATCGTGCTATACATGATTCACGCGCTGCGGCGCGAGCGGCACCCCTTCATTTCGCATGGCAAAGGAAGAGCATGAGCTCCGCAAAAATCCTGATCGCCCAGGGCGGCGGCCCGACCGCCGTGATCAACCAGTCGCTGGCCGGCGTGGTGCTGGAGGCACGCCGCTTCGCCCGGGTCGAGCGCATCTACGGCGCGCGCCACGGCGTGCGCGGCATCGTCGACGAAGACCTGGTCGACCTGATGCAGGAAAGCAGCGCCAACCTGGAGCGGGTCGCCGACACGCCGTCGGCGGCACTCGGCTCGACGCGCGACAAGCCGGACGTCAAATATTGCCAGGAAATCTTCCGCGTGCTGCGCGCACACCAGATCGGCCATTTTCTCTACATCGGCGGCAACGATTCGTCCGACACGGTGCGCATCGTCAGCGACGCGGCGCGCGACGCCGGCTACCCGCTGTCCTGCCTGCACATCCCGAAGACGATCGACAACGACCTGGCCGGCAGCGACCATACGCCCGGCTATCCGTCGGCGGCGCGCTTCGTCGCGCAGGCGTTCGCCGGCACCAACCTCGACAACGCGGCGCTGCCCGGCGTCTACGTCGGCGTCGTGATGGGCCGCAATGCGGGCTTTTTGACCGCCGCGGCCGCGCTCGGCCGCCAGTACGCCGACGACGGTCCGCACCTGATCTACCTGCCGGAACGGCGCTTCGAACTGGAACAGTTCCTGGCCGAAGTGGAGACGGTCTACCAGCGCCTCGGCCGCTGCGTGATCGCGGTGTCCGAAGGCATCCACGACGGCGCCGGCACGCCGATCGCCAGCCTTCTGACCTCCAACGTCGAGCGCGACGCGCACGGCAACCTGCAGCTGTCCGGCAGCGGTGCGCTGGCCGACCTGCTGTGCGACGAGATCAAGTCGAAGCTGAAGATCAAGCGCGTGCGCGGCGACACCTTCGGCTACCTGCAGCGCTCCTTCCTCGGCTGCGTGTCCGAAGTCGACCGCCGCGAGGCGCGCGAAGCCGGCGAAAAGGCGGTGCAGTATGCGCTGAACGGCGCCGGCGAAGGATCGGTGGCGATCCGTCGCGTCGGCGACTACGCGGTCGACTACCCGCTACTGCCGCTGGAAGCGGTGGCGGCCAAGACGCGCCACATGGACGAAGCCTTCATCGCCGCCAACGGCACCGACGTCAGCGAGGCCTTCCTGCGCTACCTGCGGCCGCTGGTCGGCCCGTTGCC
>JBATWJ010000283.1:0-1580 GCA_049672545.1 Burkholderiaceae bacterium | reverse complement strand
GCCCGCGCATCGGTTCAGGCGGCGCGGCCGGCGCGCTGCGCCACCGTATGCATGTCCTTGTCGCCGCGGCCGGACAGGTTGGCCAGCACGATCTTGTCCTTCGGCAGCGTCGCCGCCAGCTTGGCGGCGTAGGCCAGCGCGTGGCTCGATTCCAGCGCCGGGATGATGCCTTCGATGCGGCAGCAGGTATTGAACGCTTCCAGCGCCTCGTCGTCGCTGATCGACACGTACTGGGCGCGGCCGCTGTCCTTCAGCCACGCGTGCTCGGGACCGACGCCCGGATAGTCGAGGCCGGCCGACACCGAATGGGTTTCGCTGATCTGGCCGTTCTCGTCCTGCAGCAGATAGGTGCGGTTGCCGTGCAAGACGCCGGGCGAGCCGGCCAGCAGCGACGCCGAATGGCGGCCGGTCTCGATGCCGTCGCCGGCCGCCTCGACGCCGACCAGCCGCACGTCGTGGTGGTCGATGTACGGGTAGAAGATCCCCATCGCGTTCGAGCCGCCGCCGATACAGGCCACCACGTAGTCCGGCTGGCGCCCGGCGCGCTGCGGCATCTGCACCAGGCACTCCTCGCCGATCACCGACTGGAAGTCGCGCACCATCATCGGATACGGATGCGGCCCGGCCACGGTGCCGATGATGTAGAAGGTGTTTTCGACGTTGGTGACCCAGTCGCGCATCGCCTCGTTCAGCGCGTCCTTCAGGGTCTTGGAACCGGATTCGACCGGCACCACCTTGGCGCCCAGCAGTTCCATCCGGTACACGTTCTGCACCTGGCGCTTGACGTCCTCGCTGCCCATGTAGACCACGCATTCCAGCCCGAAGCGGGCGCAGATGGTGGCGGTGGCGACGCCGTGCTGGCCGGCGCCGGTCTCGGCGATCACGCGCGGCTTGCCCATGCGCTTGGCCAGCAGCGCCTGGCCGATCACGTTGTTGATCTTGTGGGCGCCGGTGTGGTTCAGGTCTTCGCGCTTGAAGTAGATCTGCGCGCCGCCCATCTGCTCGGACCAGCGGCGGGCGTGATAGATCGGGCTCGGACGGCCGACGAAATGCTTCAGCTCGTCTTCGAATTCGGCGCGGAAGTCGGGATCGGCGCGGTAGTGGGCGTAGGCGTCCTTCAGCTGGTTCAGCGCCAGCGTCAGGGTTTCGGCGACGAAGCTGCCGCCGTACGGGCCGAAATGGCCGCGCGCGTCCGGCAGCGCATAGCGCACGGTCTGTTGCAAGGTGGAAGTGGCAAGCGGCTGGCGCTCGAACTGCTGTTCGAGCGGAGTGAACTGGGTCATGGCGAACCTCTGCAGATCTCTGGAATCGGGGCCGGCGCGCGAACAGCGGCGGCATGCTTTCTCTATCCGCCGCGAAGGCGGCGCGACGCCGGTGTCAGTGGCGCTTGCTGCGCTCCAGCCACCATTTGAAGCGGCCGGAAGCGCGGGTTTTGCGGACGGGAGAAAGTTTTCGCATCATGAGGTGCCGCCGCGGCGGCGCAAGCGTGCGCCGGACGCGGCGCGGTGCAAACGCCCCATTCTAGCAAATGCAGACGGCGGCGTCGGCCATCGCCGACGCCGCCGTGATCGGCGCCGCCA